>NZ_JBEYZD010000037.1:0-90226 GCF_040645895.1 Streptomyces olindensis
CCCCAAGCTCTCGGCTGCGCTCGAGCAGGGAGGTACCCCCATGGCCCCGCTCACCGGCGCTGATGAGGTGCCGTCGGTTCCCTGCGACCTGATCCCAACGACAGGCCCTACCCGTGACGGCGGGCGGTCAGCCGCGTTCCTCCTCGTCCAGGAGCCCCGCGTCGTAGGCGAGCAGGGCGATCTGCACCCGGTTGTTCAGGTCGAGCTTGGCCAGGACGCGGGAGACGTGCGTCTTGACGGTGGCGACGCTCATGAAGAGGCCGGTGGCGATCTCGGCGTTGGACAGGCCCCGGCCGACGGCGACGGCGACCTCCCGCTCGCGGTCGTTGAGGACGGCCATGCGGTCGCGGGCGCGCGTGCGGCGGGTGTCGGCGGCGGTGCCGGCCGCGTGCCGCATCAGCTGGCGGGTGACGGTGGGCGACAGGACCGGGTCGCCGGCCGCGACCCGGCGCACCGCCGCGAGGATCTCGGCCGGCGGGGTGTCCTTGAGGACGAAGCCGGCGGCGCCCGCCCGCAGCGCCCGCAGCACCTGCTCGTCGGCGTGGAAGGTGGTGAGGACCACCACCTGCGGGGCGTCCTCGCGGGCCCGCAACCGCTCGGTGGCCGCGAGACCGTCCACCGTCGGCATCCGGATGTCCATGAGCACCACGTCGGGACGGGTGCGGTCGACGAGCGCCTCCACCTCGCCGCCGTCGGCGGCCTCGCCGACGATCTCGATGTCGTCGGCCCCGCCCATCATGAAGGACAGCCCGGCCCGCACCAGCGGATCGTCGTCGACGAGCAGCAGTCTGATCGCAGTCATGGGCCTTACGTAATCACGGTCGGGGGCGGGCCGGGGCGCGGATGTGCGAGGGCTGGGCGCGGACACTCCAGTGGCTGCGCGGAGTTGACGGTCCGTCGGTCAGGCGCGCAGCGTCACCCCGTGCTGGGCGCGCAGGCGGCGGATCTCCCACCAGGCCACCGCCGTCACGGAGGCCGGGCCGCCGAGGACGGCGAGGACCTGGATCACCGGCGGCCCGGGCGGCAGACCGCCCGCGAGCAGGCTGATGACCGCGAACTCCCACACCAGCGTGCCGGTCAGCAGGGCCGGGAGCGCCGCGTGCACGGCCGCGGTGTTGAAGCCGGTGCGGATGGCCGGTCCGGTGGCGAACCCGACGAAGAACAGGAGCCAGACCAGGGGCAGGGCCGCCGCGATGATCAGCCAGGGGGCGGCGCCGGGCGACCCGTTGGAGGCCTCCTGCTTCCGGCCGAGCAGGACGATCGCCCCGCCGAGCAGCGGGAGGGCCGTCACGGCGCCGATGTACCAGCCGGCCGACCGCAGCGCGGCCCGCACCCGTACCCGCATGGCCGACCGCGTCTGCGCCGACGCCCACCGGAACAGCACCGCGATCACGACGGGCGCGCTGAGCAGCAGCAGGGGCGGGGTGACCGCCAGTCGCATGATGTACAGCTCGCGGGCCTCGACGGCGTCCTCCGGGGTGCCGTACGCGGCGAGCAGCAGCAGGGACATGACGGCCGCGACCCAGGCCCGCGTCTTCTGCACGCGCACCACCTGCCGGTCGTCGGCGGTCCGGGGCCCGTGCGGCGGGAACAGCCGGTGGGCGCGGACGCGGGCCGAGCGCGCGAACGAGTAGCACGCCACCAGCGGGACGATCGTGAACCAGGTGCACGGGGCGAGCAGCACCAGCCACATGCAGCCGGAGATCCTCCCCTGCCCCTGCCGCAACAGCTCGCGCACCGAGGGCCATTCGGCACCGCGCAGGCCGCCCCGTCCCGGCCCCCAGGAGCCGGGCCGTCCCTGAGGCACGTACGGGTGAGGCTGCGGTTGGGGCTGAGGCTGCGGGTAGGGCTGCGGAGGGTACGGGTGGGGCTGCGGGTGGCCGTACGGTGCCGGGCCCGGCTGGGGCGGCACGTAGGGGCCGGTGGCCGGAGGCGGCGGGTGGGGTCCGCCGTTCGGCGGCCGGGGCGGCTGGTACGGATTGGTGGGTCCCCCGAAACTCACGTGCGTGTTCCCTCCGTTACGCGTGGTGCTGAAGGCGGCACAAACATCAGCCATCGCCGCGTTCAAGTCAACCGGCCGCGGAGCGAAGGGTCATGGGGTTGCGCGCGGGCGCCCGGCATGCGCCCCGGAAACGCCCTGCCCGCGCCCCGGCACGCCTGAAAGGATCAGCGCATGCGCACCGTGTACGCCCTGCTCGTGGGCATCGACGACTACCCGGGACGGCCGCTGAGCGGCTGCGTCAACGACGTGCGGGCCGCGGAGAACTGGCTGCGGAGCAGGAGCGGCCCCCCGGCGCGCATCCGGACGCTGTACGACGAACAGGCGACGCGGGCGGCCGTGCTCGCGGGCCTGGAGGAGCACCTCGGGCGCGGCGGCCCGGGCGACACCGCGCTGCTGTGGTTCAGCGGGCACGGCAGCCAGAGCCCGACCGCCGACCCGGGCGAGGCCACCGGCTGGTCCCAGGCGCTGGTGTGCCACGACAGCCTCGTGCCGGGCGGGCAGCCGGTGCTGCGGGACACCGAACTCGGGGCGCTCCTGGACCGCGTCGCCGCCCGCGGCACCCATGTCGTCGCGGTGCTGGACTGCTGCCACTCGGGCGGTGCGACACGGGAGGACGGCGCTGTGCCGTCGGGTGCCGCGGTGCGGGGTGTGCCCTGGCAGTCGTGGTGGCGCGGGGCGTCCCGCGAGGGCGGAGGGCCGGGGGCCGAGCCGGGCCGGCACGTGCTGCTGGCCGCCTGCCGGCCGCAGGAGCGCGCCTACGAGCACTTCCTCGACGGCCGGATCCGGGGGTGCTTCAGCCATGCGCTGCTGAGCGCGCTGGACCGGCTCGGCCCCACGGCCACCTACGGCGAGGTGCACGCGCTCGCCGAGGGCGGGGTGCGCGCGCTGAGCCTGCTCCAGCATCCGGAGCTGCGCGGCCCGGAGGACGGCGGTTTCCTGTCCGGCGAGCCGGTGCCGGCCTCGCCGTTCCTGCTGCGGCACACGCCCTGGGGGTGGGAGGTCAACTGTGGTGCGGCGCACGGCCTGCGGTCGGCGGGCGCCGAGTTCGCCCTGCTCGGCGACGCCGGGGCGCGCACGGTCGTGGTGCGGGAGGTGCGCCCCGAGTCGGCCCGGGTCGATCCGGTCGGCTGGCGACCGACGGCGGACGACGAACGGACGGCGCACGCCGTGACGCCGTCGGCGCTGGCGTTCCCGCCGGCCGTCGTGACGCTGTCCGGTGAGGCGGTCGCCGTGCGCCTGGTCGCCGAGGCCGTCGAGACGGTGCCCGCGCTGGCCCTCGCACCTGACGAACCCCAGTCGGAACCAGCGGAGGCGGGCCTCCTGCGGCTGCGGGTGGAGGCCGGGGGCGGCCGGGCGCGGGTGTCGGGCGGGGCCGGTCACCCCCTGCCCGACCTGCCGCTGCGGTCCCCCGCGGACGCGGCCCGCGTCGCCGACTGCCTGGCCCACGTCGCGCGCTGGCACCACATCCGGGACCTCGCCAACCCCGATCCGCTGCTGTCGTCGCTGGTGCGGATCACCGTCGAGGAGACACCGGTGGGCAGCCTGCGGCACGCGGCGGACGGCGAGATCGTCTGCGATTACGCGCCCGACGGCCGGGAACCGCAGGTGCGGGTCGGGATCCACAACTCCTCCGGGCGTGACCTGTGGGCGGTCCTGCTCGACCTGACGGACAGCTACGGCTCGTCCCCGCACCTGTTCGAGGGCGAGTTCATCGGGGACGGCAGGGCCGGTTGGGCCCGGCGTGGCCGGCCGGTGTGGCTGCGGCTGCCGCAGGGGCGCGCTCCGGTGCCGGGCGCCTTCACCCGGGACTGGCTGAAGGTGATCGTCGCGGAGGACGAGCTGAACCTCGCCCCGTTCCGGCTGCCCGCCTGGTCCCCCGCGGCGCCCTCCGGCGCACGCCTGAGCCCGGCGCCGGCCGGTGGGGACGGCGGTCT
Source organism: Streptomyces olindensis (assembly GCF_040645895.1). Lineage (NCBI taxonomy): Bacteria > Bacillati > Actinomycetota > Actinomycetes > Kitasatosporales > Streptomycetaceae > Streptomyces > Streptomyces olindensis. The sequence continues at coordinate 3,937 of NZ_JBEYZD010000037.1, forward strand.
GCTGCGGCTGGTCGGCGCGGGCACCGAGGGCGGCCGGGACGCGGGCGGTCCGGCGTACGGGGCGAGCCGGTGGGGGACGGCACAGGTCGTCGTCCGCACGCGGGTCTGAGGAGCCGTCACCAGCCGAGGTGGCTGGAGCCGTCACCAGCCGAGGTGCGTGAAACCCGCCCAGGCGGTGAGGTCGTCGCCGCGGATGTCGCCGACCCGGGCCCGCAGCCGGTCCGGCATGCCGGGCGGCGCCGCGCGGCGGTCGTTCAGCATCCACGACTGGGCGCTGCGCAGCGCCTGACCCGGCGGCAGGCCCTCCTGGCTCATGAAGTGGTGGGTCATGTACATCAGCAGCGACGTCGCCTCGTCGGGCACCGGCCACAGGGAGCCGATGACCGCGCGGGCACCCGCGACGAGGAAGGCGGTGGACAGGCTGTACGCCTCGTCGTAGCCGTGCCCGGAGACGTTCGTACGGCAGGCGGCCAGCACCACCAGGTCCAGGCCGCGGTAACGGGTCGCGCCCTCGGTCAGTTCCTCCGCGGCCAACCGCCCGCCGGACAGGGCGAGATAGGCGCTGTGCCGCTCGCCCTGGCGCACCACGCCGTGGCAGGCCAGGTGCAGCAGACCGCCCCGCTGCCGGCGCAGCCAGTCGGTGACGGCCGCGGGCGTGGCGGTGCCGGGGCCGAGGAGGTCGCCGTCCGGGTGGAAGACGCGGTGGACGGCCTCGGCCTCCTCGCCGGCGTGGTGGAGATCGCGGGTCGGGTTGCCGACGACGAGGGTCTGCCGGGTGCCGGCGGCGGGCCGGGCGGCCACCTCGCACAGCAGCCGGGCGGACGGCGTGTAGGAGATGTTCGCCTCCTCGCACGCGTATCCGCGTGAACGGCGCCGGCCCGGCACGCGGGCCGCGTGCCAGGGCACGACACCCAGGTCGCCCATGGGGACGAGCACCAGCGAGGGCACCCGGCCGAAGCCGCGCGGCAGGTGGTCCAGCAGGGGGCGCATCACCGCCGTCCCGGCCCAGGCGCACAGCTGCTCCAGGGCCTGTCGGCTCGCGCCCGGGTCCGGGGCGGGCGCGGGCGGCGGCTCGGCGACGGGCGGGCCACCGGCGTCGCGGCCCGGGGCGCCGGTGGCGCGGTAGGCGGTGAGCGGGGGTGCGTCCAGGGTGAGGTGGGGCAGGTCGAGGGAGCGGGTGGTGCCGTCGGCGGCGACGACGACCGCCGCGCCGGAGCCGGACCGCCGACCGAGGAGTCCGGGCACGGCCCCGTCGCCGGGCACGAGGTAGACGAGCGCGGTCGCGCCCAGCGCGCGCAGCGCGGCGCCGATGTCCGCGGGTGAGGGCACGTCCAGCAGGGCCTGGTGCCGTGGGGAGCCGGCCAGCGCCTCCAGGACCCGCCGGCGCAGCCGGCTGGAGGGCCCGGCGACCGCGGCCTGGGCGGCGAACAGCATCTCCTCCCCCGGCTCGGGCACGCTGCCCGCGCTCTGCCACTCCCGCGCGAGCTCCGGCAGGCCGAGCTCCCTCAGCATGTCGGGCACGGTGGCGGCCACGGTCGCCGCGTGCAGGACGAGTCCGCGCCCGGCGTCGAGGGCCCGTACGGCGTCGCTGTGGGCGCCGTCGGCCAGGCACCAGCGGGCCACGTCGAGGGCCTGGCCGCCCGCCATCCGGGCGGTCTGCGCGGCGTGGGCCGTACCGGACTGGAGCAGGGAGCTCCAGGCCGCCGCGCGCAGGCACTCGAGGCCGACGCGGCGGGAGGCGTCGTAGTTCAGGCGTCTGACGCGGGCGTCGTGCGCGTGCGCGTCGCCCCGCAGGCGGTAGGCCCTGGCCAGGTGGAAGCCCGTGCCGCCCCACAGCGGGTGGTGGGGTCCGCCGGCGAGCTTCAGGGTGTGCCGCAGCCAGGAGATGCCCTGGTCGAGGTGGAGGGCGCGGTCGGCGGGCGGCGCGAACTCCAGGTCGGCCATGATGCAGTGGCTGACGCCCAGCCCGCCTGTGACGCGGATCCACCGGTCGTCGTCGGGTTCGAGCAGTTCCAGCGCGGCCTCCCGCAGGGCCAGGGACTCCAGCATCCCCTGGTGGTCCATGGCGAGCAGGGCCCGCTGCCCCACCGCGAAGGCCGCTTCGCCCAGTCGGTCGGCCTGGGCGTTGACCGGCAGTCCGGCGATCCGGCGACGGATCTCATGGGTGGGCGTCGCGGCGTCCGCCCCTTCGGCGGCGGGTTCGAACCGGCCGGTGCGCTGGGCCCGCAGGTAGGTCAGGGAGCCGCGGGCGGCTTCCAGGTGCGACTCGAACGCGAACCGGTCCACGTGGTCGGCCGGCAGCCGGGCGAGGGCGAGTTCGAGTACCCGGATCTGCTCGGCCAGGGCCGGCTCGTCCTCGCTGCGGAAGGCCTGGTGGATGCGGAACAGGGCGACCTGCGCGCCCATGACCAGCCGCTGGTCCGGGGTCAGGGCCGAGGACTCGGCGAGCCGGGCCATGTCGTCGACGGCCGAGTCGAAGTCGTCCTCACCGCCGCCCAGTTGGCCCAGGTGGGTGCGCAGCCCGGCATGGACCATGTCCAGGTTCTCGCGCATCCGGGTGCCGGGCGGATGCGCGGCCCGGGCCCGCTCGATCCGGGCCAGCGCCGCCTCCAGCCGCGCGGGGTCGGTGAGGTGCCGCAGGCCCCACGCGCTGTGCTTGACGACGACGTTCGCCTTCCACGTCTCGTCCGCCGGCCCGTGCTCCCACATCGCCTGCCACAGTTCCTCCTCCTGCCGCGCGTCGGCGAGCGGCCCTTCGAGCCGCAGCAACGGAAGCAGGCTGAGCACCTGGCCGGCCCGCAGCCCGGACGCGACACCGCCCCGGGGCAGTGCGGCCCAGTCCGCGTACAGGCGGTCGTACGCCTCGCGGCCCGTCGTACAGCCCAGCCGCTCCAGCACCAGCCCGGCCAGCCCGGCGAGATCCTCACCGCTGACGACGCCCCGCGTCCGCTGCTCGATCTCCCACAGCAGCGCCTGCGGGTCGTACGGTGTCGTCACCTCACGCCCCCCGGTTTCTGCGGCCGCGGCGCGGTCCGCGTGCGGTACGGCGCCAGCACGCCGTTGAGCCACCGCTCCCCCTCCTCGGTCCCGAAGTCGACGGCCGGCGCGCCGGTCGGCTCCAGCGCGGGCGCCCCGCCCCGGTCGTCGAAGAGGATCGCGACCCGGTCGGCCGGCTCGCGTTTGGACGGCCACACGAACCCCTGGGCCCAGGGTGCGGTCCGCCGGCGGATCCAGTGGCCCCAGTCGCGGGTCTGGGGGTAGTCCGCGCCCTCGGTGTGGACGAGCCATGCGTCCTGCGCCACGGCGGCGAGATCCGCCCCGGACATCAGCGAGACGACCTCGACGTCGGCGGCCAGCCGCAGGAAGGACAGGCTGCGGCGTTCGAACGCCACGCGCGGCAGCAGCCGGTGGCCGGCGTCGGAGTCGAACGGCAGCGAGCGCAGCAGCACTTCGCAGACGGCGGCACCGACGCCGAAGCCGACGTACAGGTAGCCGTAGCGGTCGTAGGGGGTGCTGTCGAAGCGGCCGCCGTAGTAGAAGGCGTGCGCGGGGCGGTCGTTGTACGCGGCGGGTGCGCGGTGGGTGGAGTGGACGCGGTACACGGGTGTCCCGGCGCGCAGCACGGCCCGGGTCGGTTCGCCCGGCAGGGAGTCGGGCGGCGGGTACTTGCCCATGGGTCAGTCCTCCCCGTCCGGGGCGGCCAGTTCCCGTGCCGCGCCGAGGAGTTCGGTGTCGCGGCCCCGGCCCAGCAGGGCCGCCGGGGTGCCGTCCCACCAGGTGGTGCGGGTCAGCCACCAGTCGGCGGCGCCCCACGGGTCGGTGTCGGCGTGCAGGACGGAGTTGACCTCCAGGACGATCCGCCACGGCATGGTCCCGGCCTCGAACTGGAAGAGGGGCATCCGCCGGTGGCCGTCGGTGCCCGTCAGGGTGATCAGCCGGGGGTCGGCGCCCTCGGTCCACGGCGTGGCGGGTGCCCGGAGCAGGCGGTCGCGGACGGGCCCGAGGACGGGTCCGACCATGGGGTTGCCGTCGAGGACGAGCAGGCACAGGTCGGCCGCCGCGAATCCCGCGTACTGCTGGGCCGGGGGAGCGCCGGTGAACCGCCCGGTGTCGCCGTGCTGTCGCAGCCGGGCGGACTCGTCGGCGGGGAGGGCGTCGAGGAGGGCCCGGGCGGCGAGGGCGGCGGTGTCGCGGTCGTCCGTCCCGGTGCGCAGTCGGGACAGGTGCGCGGTCAGCGGCGGCCGTCGGTCCGGTGCGAGCAGCGCCGACAGTCTGTCCCAGTCGGCCGCGGCGGCGGCGAGCACCATGAAGGGGTTCACCCGCACCCGTGCCCTTTCCCGTCGGCGTCGGCCGACGCGTGGGCGGCGGGGGACCGTTCGCGCGCGCCGAGCGTCTCGGCCAGCAGGTCGGCGGCCAGGGGGCGGCGGACGACGAGGTGGAGGTCCGGGCCGGCGCCGCTGCCGGTGTCCAGTGCGGCCCACAGGGCGCTGACGCTGGTCTGCGGGGGCAGTCCACCGCGGCCCGCGCCGAGCAGGGGGAAGCAGATCGACCGCAACGGCGGCGTGAAGGCGGCGCGTTCCTCGGACAGCAGGGCGAGCGCGCGGGCGGCGGCCGTGGCGACGTCCTGGGCGGCGACGTCGTAGTCGTCGGTGCCGGGCCTCGGGACGGCGACGGCCGCGTGGTAGATGCGGCGGACGCCCCGGGCGGCGAGGGCGCCCGGATCGGTGGGGGCGACCGTGCCGGGCAGGGCGGGACGGCCCAGCAGCCCGTGCGCCGTACGCCAGTCGAGGAGGGCGTCGTGCACCGGGTCGGCGATGACGTCCCCGGCCACGTCGCGCACGGCGCCCGCCCGGCGCAGGGACGCGGAGACGGAGGCCTTGTACAGCGCGGGCAGCGCGAGGTGGGTGTTGGTCGGGGAGACGATCACATCGACGTTCCGGAGGAGTTCGACGGGGTGCACGTGCAGCAGGACGTCCCGGGATCCTACGCGCAGGGAGCGGTGCTGCAAGTGCGGTGCGAGCAGGGGTGGTTGCGTGGTACGGGACCGCCGTGGGGCGGTACCGGCCAGCCAGCACACCTGTTCGGCGATCTGGGCGAGGACCATCTCCTCCTGGCTCTTGCGGAAGCGCTCGACGCTGACGCTGTACACCTGGGCGGCGAGTCTGCGCCGGTCCGCCGCGGGGCGGTCGCGCAGGCCGGGCGCCAGGCCGAGGGAGTAGCCGGCCGCCGCCTCCAGGTCGCCCCCGCCGAGCCGGGCCACGGCCGCGCGCAGCAGGTTCTCCACCTCGACGGGCCAGGCGTCGGTGACGGCGGCGGAACGCGCGGCGGCCGCCCGGCGGAGCAGCGGGACGTCGAGCTCCCGGATCCGGACCAGGCCCTCGGCCCGGACCGTCTTCACCTCCCTCAGCACGGACGCGACCTCGAACTGCGGTGCACCTGGCGACATATGCCCATGATCCGCCGGTCACCTCACCGGCCACAAGTGCCTCACCCCCACGGCAGCCAGGCCCGCACCTCGAACCCGCCCTGCGCGGTGCGGCCGTGCTCCAGGCGGCCGCCCGCGAGGGTCGCCCGCTCCGTCAGGCCGATCAGGCCCTGGCCGGAGCCGGGCACGGGCGGCACCTCGCCCTCGGGCGGCGGATTGCGCACGGCGACGGCGAGCCCCTCGCCCGGTGCGCCGCTGACGGACACGGTGACCTCCGCGCCGGGCGCGTGCTTGCGGGCGTTGGTCAGGCCCTCCTGGGCGATCCGGTAGGCGGTGCGGCCGACGGAGGAGGGAACGGCGGCGGGGTCGTCGACGCACTGGTGGAGGGAGACCTTCATGCCGGCCTCCCGGGACTCGGCGACCAGCGTGTCCAGCGCCGCGAGGGTCGGCTGCGGCCGGCCCGTGTCGTCGGGCTCGGCCGCCCGCAGGACGCCGATGATCTCCCGCAGGTCCTGCAGTGCCTCGTGCGCGCTCTCCCGGATCACGCCGGCCGCGCGCGCCGTTTCGGCCGGGGGTGCGTCGGGCCGGAACTCCAGGGCACCCGCGTGCACGCTCAGCAGCGTCAGCCGGTGGGCGAGCACGTCGTGCATCTCCCGCGAGATGGCCTCGCGGGCCAGCCGCTGCGCCTGCTCGGCCCGCAGCCGCGCCTCCGTCTCGGCCCGCCGGGCCCGGTCCCTGAGGCTCAGCAGCAGGTGCCGCTTGGCCCGTACGAACATGCCCCAGCCGACGATCGCCACGGTGAGCAGCACGGCGAACGGCACGATCACCATGTACGGGATGTCCGCGTCGGGACGCAGCCAGTAGTACAGCGGTGCCAGCGCCGCGTTGACGCCGCCCACCCAGGCCACGTACCGGAAGGGGCGGTGCACGGCGAGCGTGAACAGGGCGATCATGCCCGCGCCGCCCGCGGTGTCCGAGACGAAGGTGACCGGCGTCATCGCCACGGCCAGCCCCAGCGGCCAGCGGCGGCGCAGCCAGACCGCCGCGCAGGCCAGTGCGCCGACCATCTGGTCGATGGCGGCCAGTCCGGGCGATACGTAGGGGTTCTGGTTGAGCGCCTCGACGGCGATCAGGCCCACCACGACGGCCAGCAGGAAGCAGGAGAAGTCGACGACCCAGTCCCGGGCGGTGCGCCGGGGCCGCCGCCCGGCCCGCCGGGCGTCGGGGTCGAGTTCGTGGAGCAGCGCCGACGGGATGAACCATCTTCGCCCGGTGAACAGCGCGGGCGTCTCTCCCCACGGCACCGGGGATACCTGCCCCACGTCGTCACGCTTCACGGTCGACAAATCTACGCAGCCGCGGCCCGTTCCACCTCTCCATGGGGGAGATCGTCGACCAAAGTCGCCGCACCGCAGACTTTCGGCGCGGCCGGCGCAGCCGGAGAGGGAACTTCCGTTCCGGGGTGCTCGCCCCGCGGCCGATGCGCGTGGGGGGTCCGCGGGGCGAGGCTCGGGGGATGAAGCAGGTGCTGGAGATTCTCGGCTTCCTCGCCCTCGTGCAGGGCGTGGCGGGCCTGGTGCACGAGTTCACCGACTGGAACTGGGGCCTCGTGCAACGACTGGGGTTCCTCGACGGTTTCGAGGTCTACGCGAGCGTCGCGCTGCTGGTGCTCGGCGTCGCCCTGTTCGCGGCGGCCGGGAGCCGGAAGTCCGCCTGAGCCGCGGGCGGACTCCCGGCGGTGGCCGGTGGGGTCAGCAGCCGTAGTCGACCAGGTCGAACGACGCGTAGTGGTCGGCCGTGTAGTAGTCCTCCTGGTGCTCCTCACCGGTGACGATGCGCCGCGCGCCGCGCGTGGAGGAGCCGGGGGTGATGACCGTGTACTCGTGGTAGTAGCCGGAGGGCTGGCCGGGCAGGATCCGCTCCCGGTTCTGGAAGACGGTGCCGTCCTGGTCGAACGGGTACGGGCCGCCCTGCTCGATCAGGTCGAGCGTGTCGTGGGCCTGGGACGGCAGGTCGCCGTAGCAGATGCTGCCGACGGCGGTGGGGGCCGCGTCGGCCGTGGTGGCGGAGACGGTACCGCCGACGAGGAGGGCGGACAGGAGGGCGGCTGCTGCGCCGAGCCGCGAGGCGCGTGGGGGGAAACTCATGGGCTCATGATGACGCGCGTAGACAGTGGCATGTCAATGACAAGCCCGGAGAATTTCCCGTCAAGTCCGATGAGTTAGCGGGAAGTTAACCTGCCCTCCGGCGCCCGCCCGCGCTGTTCACCAGGGGCGGCGGGCGCCGGGCGGGGCGCTACGCGTCCTCCGGCAGGGTGTACTCGCCGTACTGCGGGCGGCCCGCCAGGTCGTACGTCTGGATCGAGACGCCCGCGCCGGTGACGCTCCCCCCGGTGTGTTCGAACGCGGTCGGCACGGAGCCCTCCGGGAACAGCCGGAACCCGCTGCCGAGCACGACCGGGAAGGTCAGCAGATGCAGGGTGTCGACGAGATCGAGCGCCAGCAGCGACCGGAGCAGGGCGCCGCTGCCGTGCACCTGGACCTCGCCGTCGGTGCGCTCCTTCAGCGCGGTGACCTCCTTGGCGAGGTCACCGGAGAGCACGGTGGTGCCCGCCCACGCGGGGTCCGTCAGAGTCGAGGAGACGACGTACTTCGGCAGGGAGTTGAGCCCGGAGGCGACCGGGTCGGCGGGGTCGGTCACCTTGGGCCAGAAGGTGGCGAAGATGTCGTACGTCCGGCGTCCCAGCAGGAAGGCGCCCGGCCGGGTGAAGACCTCGCTGATGAACCGGCCGAAGTCCTCGTCGGCGTACGGGAAGCTCCAGCCGCCGTGGGTGAAGCCCCCGCGGGTGTCCTCGTGCGGCCCGCCGGGGGCCTGGTAGACGCCGTCGAGGGTGACGAAGAGGGTGGAGACGAGCTTGCCCATGGCGGGTGCCTTCCTTGCGGGGGTGTCTGCTTGCATCGGTTCAGACTCCGCCGAGGCCCGCAACTCATCGCTGGGCCGTACGGCTCCCGGGCGGGTCGTTTCGCGGACACCCCCGGTGCTCACGATCTCGATGTCCGTTCGCCGCCAGCGTCGCCGGTGGCCGGGCGCTGGGATGGAGCCATGACTTCTCACGGAACTCTCGAAGGAACTCTCGACGGCAAGGTGGCTCTCGTGACGGGCGGGAGCCGTGGCATCGGCGCGGCGACGGCCCTGCGGCTGGCCCGGGAGGGCGCGGACGTGGCCGTCGGTTATGTGCACGGCAAGGAGGCGGCCGAGGACGTCGTACGGGCCGTGGAGGCGCTGGGGCGCCGGGCGGTGGCGCTGCGCGCGGACGCGGCGCAGGCCGCCGACGCGGCCGGTGTCGTGGACGCGGCGGCCGGGGCGCTCGGCGGGCTCGACATCCTGGTGAACAACGCGGGCGTGGGCGTGCTCGGGCCGTTGCAGAGCCTGTCGCTCGCGGACGTGGAGCGGGTCCTCGCCGTCAACGTGCGTGCTGTCTTCCTGGCGTCCCAGGCGGCCGCAGCGCGGATGCCCGAGGGCGGGCGGATCATCACGATCGGCAGTTGCATGGCCCGGCGGGTGCCGGGGCCCGGCGGCACGCTCTACGCGATGAGCAAGGCCGCGCTGGCCGGCCTGACCAAGGCCCTGGCGAGGGAGCTGGGCGACCGCGGGATCACCGCGAACCTGGTCCATCCCGGCCCGATCGACACGGACATGAACCCGGCGGACGGCCCGTACGCGTCCGCTCAGGCGGCGGCGACGGCGCTGGGCCGGTTCGGGACGGCGGACGAGGTGGCGTCGACGGTCGCCCACCTGGCCGGGGCGGCCTACGTGACCGGGGCGGAGTTCGCGGTCGACGGCGGCCACGCGGCGTGAGCGACGTGGGGCGCACCGGTGCTGTCCGGCCGGTGCGCCCCACGGGCCAGGTACGCCCCACGGGCGGGTGGGCCCCACGGGCGGGTGGGTCAGCCGCCCAGCTCCTGGTGGCGGGCCGCCAGCCGGCTCGTGCCCTCCTGGGTCAGGGAGCCGAACAGGCGCAGGCGGGAGATGCCGCCGTCCGGGAAGATGTCCACGCGCGCGTGCGTGCCGACGGCCGGTTCCGGGAGGACGAAACGGTGGTTGGTGTCGGGCTGCAGACGGGTGCGGGGCAGGATCTCCCGCCAGTCGCCGTCCTCGCCGTCCTTGACGGACACGGACGCCCAGCCGGCGCTGTTGCCCTTGAGGTAGGCGGTGTCGATCTCCAGGGCGCGGATCTGCGCCTGGGCGGCGAGCCGGTAGCGGATCCAGTCGTGCCCCTGGTCGCGGCGGCGGCGCGTCTCCCAGCCGTCGTCCATCTTGCGGGAGCGGCCCGGCTGGATGGTGTTGGTGGCGGGCGAGTAGAAGCGGTTGGAGGCGTCCTCGACCTGGCCGCCGTTCTCCAGGGCGACGACGTCGAAGGTGCCGAGCGCCTCCAGCCACGCCGGGTCGGGGACGGTCTCGCCGTACACGCGCAGGCGGGCGATGCCGCCGTCGGGGTGCTGGTTGACCCGCAGGTGGGTGAAACGCTGCTCGACGGAGACGGCGAAGCCGTTCGCCGCGTGGCCGCCGACCGCGGTGCGCGGCACCAGGGTCGTCCACTTCACGTCGTCCCCGAGGAGTTCCTCCGGCGACGGGGAGCCGGCGACGCAGGTGCCCTCGACGGACACGGCCTGCGGGTAGTTGCCCCGGAAGTGGGCGGTGTCGACGACGATCCCGCGGATCACGCCGGGGGCGCCGAGGCGGACCAGCGCCCAGTCGTGGTCCTCGGCGGTGGGCCACGGGTGCTCGGCGGAGGCGCCCCGGCGGCGGCGCGTCTCCCAGCCGTCCATGATCTTGCCCTTGTGCCCGAAGTGCTCGGGGTCGAACTCGGCGCGCCCGGGCACCAGCAGGTTCTCGCGCTGGGCGAAGAACTCGTCGTTGGCGGCGATGACACCGGCCCCGAGGTGCCGGTCGGCGAGGTTGGCGTACTGGGTGAAGGGGAAGTCGGCGGTGCGGTAGTCCGCGTAGGGGTCGCCGCCTCCGTAGGGGTTCGCGTCGCCGGTGAAGCTGGGAATCGCCGTCACGATGATCAGGTCTTCCTTTCGGTGTCCGGGATGGGATTCAGTTGGTCCGGGTGAGGAGCCGCCCCTTCGGTTCGGTGAACTCGCCGTCCGCGACGATCCGCTGTCCGCGCAGCCAGGTGGACTTCACGACGCCGTACAGGGTCCTGCCGGCGTAGGCCGTGACGCGGTTGCGGTGCTGCAGGGAGGCCGGGTCGACGGTGAAGGTCTCGTCGGGGGCGAGGACCGCGAAGTCGGCGTCGCGGCCGGCCGCGATGGCGCCCTTGCGGTCGTCGAGCCCGACCAGTTCGGAGGTCCGCGCGGACATCCAGCGGACGACGTCCTCCAGGCCGTGCCCGCGCCTGCGGGCCTCCGTCCACACCGCGGCGAGGCTCAGCTGGAGCCCGGAGATGCCGCCCCAGGCCGTCGCGAAGTCGTCGGTCTTGAGATCGGCGGTGGACGGGGAGTGGTCGGTGACGACGCAGTCGATGGTGCCGTCGGCCAGCGCCTGCCAGAGCAGGTCCTGGTTGGCGGCCTCGCGGATCGGCGGGCAGCACTTGAACTCGCTGGCGCCGTCGGGGACTTCCTCGGCGGTGAGGGTCAGGTAGTGGGGGCAGGTCTCCACGGTGATGCGGACGCCCTCCGCGCGGGCCTCGGCGATCATCGGCAGGGCGTCGCTGGAGGACAGGTGGAGCACGTGCACGCGCGCGTTCAGCGCCTTGGCCTCGCGGATGAGCTGGGCGATGGCGCTGTCCTCGGCGTCCCGGGGGCGGGAGGCGAGGAAGTCGGCGTACTTGGGGCCGGGTTGCTGCGGGGCGGAGGCGAGCAGGTGGGGGTCCTCGGCGTGCACGATGAGCAGGCCGTCGAAGGCGGCGATCTCGGCCATCGTGCGGGCGAGCGGGTCCCGCTCCAGGTGCGGGAACTCGTCCACGCCGGACGGCGACAGGAACGCCTTGAAGCCGAAGACGCCGGCCTCGTGCAGCGGGCGCAGCTCCTTGATGTTGTCCGGCAGGGCGCCGCCCCAGAAGCCGACGTCGATGTGCGCCTTGTCTGCGGCGACCTGCTGCTTGGTGCGCAGGTGGGCGACGGTCGTGGTCGGCGGGAGGGAGTTGAGGGGCATGTCGACGAGGGTCGTGATGCCGCCGGCCGCGGCGGCGCGGGTGGCGGTCCAGAAGCCCTCCCACTCGGTGCGGCCGGGGTCGTTGACGTGCACGTGGGTGTCGACCAGGCCGGGCAGCAGGACGTGGTCGCCCAGGTCCTCCAGGCGGGCCCCCTCCGGCACGGGGGCGTCGTACGGGAGGACGGCCGTGATCGTGCCGCCGGAGACCGCGACGGATGCGGCGCGGGTCCCCTCGGGAGTGATGACACGCGTCGAGCGGAGCACCAGTTCAGCGTCGGACACCCGAACCCCTTTCTTCAACGTTCTGTTGAAGGAGTCTTCACTCCCGTTTCGGCCCCGTCAAGGGCACACTGCTACTGGGCACGCCAGCACTCCACCCCTGGACTTTTCCACGAAGCGGAATTAAAATCCCGGGAAGCGAAATGCTACCCGAAAGGAACGCCCCGTGCCGACGTCCAGCGCCAGCACCACCGACTCCGCCCGGTCCTCCGCCAACGGCGGGGTCCAGTCCCTCGAGCGCGCCTTCGACCTGCTCGAACGGATGGCGGACGCGGGCGGCGAGGTCGGCCTGAGCGAGCTGTCCGCGAGCAGCGGACTGCCCCTGCCGACCATCCACCGCCTGATGCGCACGCTGGTGGCCTGCGGATACGTACGCCAGCAGCCCAACCGGCGGTACGCGCTCGGCCCGCGCCTGATCCGCCTCGGCGAGTCGGCCTCCCGGCTGCTGGGCACCTGGGCGCGCCCGTATCTCGCCCGGCTGGTCGAGGAGACCGGCGAGACGGCGAACATGGCGCTGCTGGACGGGGACGAGATCGTCTACGTGGCGCAGGTGCCGTCGAAGCACTCGATGCGGATGTTCACCGAGGTCGGCCGCCGTGTGCTGCCGCACTCCACGGGCGTGGGCAAGGCCCTGCTCGCCGGTTTCCCGCCGGAGGAGGTGCGGGCCCTGCTCGCCCGCACGGGCATGCCCGCCGCGACGGACAAGACGATCACGACGCCCGACGGGTTCCTCGCGGCGCTGGAGGACGTGCGCCGTCAGGGCTACGCGATCGACGACAACGAGCAGGAGATCGGGGTGCGCTGCCTCGCGGTCTCGGTGCCCGACTCCCCCACCGCCGCCGCCATCTCCATCTCCGGCCCGGCGGGCCGGGTCACGGAGTCGGCGACGGAGAAGATCGTGCCGGTGCTCCAGCAGGTCGCGGGCGAGCTGTCGGAGGCCCTGGCCAGCCAGAGCCCCGCGTGACGGGCTTACAGCGCTGGCCCGGGCGGTACACCGACCGGCACGGCTCGCAGGACGTCGTCTTCGAGACCGACGGCCGGCAGCTGATCCGTACGACGATCCGGGACGTCCTCTTCGAGGGCTCCGGCATGGACGATCTGGGCGCCCTGGCCGGTGAGCCGCCCGAGGCGATGTTCCGCTTCCTCGACGGCGCCCTCTGCGCCTGCCTGCTGGAATGGCGGCTGCCCCTGCCCGTCGCGCACGCGGGGCAGGGCGTCCGGGAAGGGGTGCTGCACTGCGCCCTGCGGCTGCCGGACCCGGCCGCGGGCTCCGCGCCCGGCCCGGACGGGGAGAGCCTGGTCCTCACGCTGCGCCTCGACGGGCGGGAGTACGGCGGCGGGGACGACTGCGGGGACTTCGAGAACGGTCTGTACGCGATCCAGCGCGAGCTGCCCCCGGGCATCCGGCTCACGGCGTGCATCGCGTGCGCCTGGTCCGACTACAGCCCGGTCGGCCACGGCCTGATGGCCGGTCTGGCCTGCTTCCGGGACGTCAAGGCCCGCTACCGGCGGGTCGACGGCAAGCACGGCCCCCATGGCGTCTTCGCGATCTGGCCGGCCCACACGGAACTGGTCCAGGAGACCTGGCTCTGCCGCGACTTCGAGCCCCGCGCCGCGCACACCGGCTACCGGGGCACGTTCCCGTAGCGCCCAGGCGCCCTAGGGGGTGTCCGGCAGGCGGGACTTTGCGGACACCACCTAGACACCACCTAGCCCTGCCCGCGCACCGGCCCGCCGAAGAGGTCCACCGCCCGGCGGACCTCCGCCACCCCGGGGGACAGCGCGCTCACCGAGCCGATCGCGCCGGCGATCAGCAGCAGGGAGCGGCGCAGCCGCGGGATCTCGGGGATGCCGGCGGCGGCCATGGCGTCCAGGGCGGCGAGTTCCTCCTCGGCGATGCTCCGGTCGGCGAACTCGCCGGGGTGGGCGGCGAGTCGGCGGCGCAGCCGGGACACGGCGGAGCGCAGCTCCGTCACGCGCGGATCCGCCTCGCCCCCGGCCACAGGCCCCTGCCGCTTCTGCTCCACGCTCCGCAACACAGTCCTCCCCCTCGCACCTCGTCGTGCGCGTGCCCTTCCGACGCGAAGTCCCCCACACCGGGCACTCGTCCGCCGCCCGGCCGGTCGGTGCGGGCGACAGTAAACGACGCGGGCCACCGGGCGCCAGTCCATTGCGTCATCGACTTGTTTCGCTGCGTGACTTTCCGGCCCGGGGGCGCGAGAGACCCGGGGCGCGGCAGCCCTGCTGCGGTATGCAGGTTCCATGACGACAAGGGAGACGACGGACGGGACGGGTGCGGTTGCGGGGTTGCTGCTGGCCGCGGGTGGCGGGCGGCGGCTGGGCGGACGCCCCAAGGCACTGCTCCCCCACCGCGGGCGGCCGCTCGTGGAGCACGCGGTGCGGGTGCTGCGCGAGGGCGGCTGCACACGTGTCCACGTGGTTCTGGGCGCACAGGCGGACGAGGTGCGCGCACGGGCCGCCCTGCCGGGCTGCGTCCTCGTCGACAACCCCGACTGGGAGCAGGGCATGGGGACGTCGCTGCGCGCCGGGCTGGCCTCGCTCACCGGCACGGACGCCCGGGCCGCCCTGGTAGCGCTGGTCGACCAGCCCGGCATCGGGCCGGAGGCGGTGGCGCGGGTCCTGGGGGCGTGCACGGGCGAGGAGTCGCTCGTCTCGGCGGCCTACGAGGGGGTGCGCGGCCATCCCGTGCTGTTCGGCGCCGCCCACTGGGCGGGGGTCGCCGCGACTGCGACCGGGGACCGGGGGGCACGCGCGTACCTGAAGGAGCACGAGCCGGCGATCTCGCTCGTCGAGTGCGGGGACGTGGCCCGGCCCTTCGACATCGACACCGAGGCCGATCTGGCCCACCTTGAGTGAGCGGGATGGCACGGAGCGCCACCTTGCCTCGATCCAGAGAATCTCGACATCAACAATCGATTGAACTTCCACTATGAGGAAACTAGTATCCACTGTTCAGAAGCGCCCGAGGGCTCCGCGGGCGCCGAACGCCGTATCCGGGAAGACTGGCACCCGGTGCCGAACCGGCTCGTCTTCACAGCTCGCTGAAGGAAGTGACCGTTCATGTCCGCTCCAGCGCCGTCCCCGCTGGCCATCGTCGACGCCGAGCCCCTGCCCCGGCAGGAAGAGGTCCTCACCGAAGCGGCGCTCGCCTTCGTGGGCGAGCTGCACCGGCGGTTCACGCCCCGGCGTGACGAGCTCCTCGCCCGCCGCGCCGAGCGCCGCGCCGAGATCGCCCGCACCTCCACCCTCGACTTCCTCCCGGAGACGGCCGCGATCCGCGCCGACGACTCCTGGCGGGTCGCCCCGGCCCCGGACGCCCTGAACGACCGGCGGGTCGAGATCACCGGCCCCACCGACCGCAAGATGACCATCAACGCGCTCAACTCCGGCGCGAAGGTGTGGCTCGCGGACTTCGAGGACGCCTCCGCCCCCACCTGGGAGAACGTGGTCCTCGGCCAGCTCAACCTGATCGACGCCTACACCCGGAACATCGACTTCACCGACCCGAAGTCGGGCAAGTCCTACGCCCTGAAGGCGAACGAGGAACTCGCCACGGTCGTCATGCGCCCGCGCGGCTGGCACCTGGACGAGCGTCACCTCGTCGACGCGGACGGCACCCCGGTGCCCGGCGCGCTCGTCGACTTCGGCCTGTACTTCTTCCACAACGCCAAGCGCCTGCTGGGCCTGGGCAAGGGCCCCTACTTCTACCTGCCCAAGACGGAGTCGCACCTGGAGGCCCGCCTCTGGAACGAGGTCTTCGTCTTCGCGCAGGACTACGTCGGCGTCCCGCAGGGCACCGTGCGCGCGACCGTGCTGATCGAGACGATCACGGCCGCGTACGAGATGGAGGAGATCCTCTACGAGCTGCGCGACCACGCCTCCGGGCTGAACGCGGGCCGCTGGGACTACCTGTTCTCCATCGTCAAGAACTTCCGTGACGGCGGCGCCAAGTTCGTCCTGCCGGACCGCAACGCGGTGACGATGACGGCCCCGTTCATGCGCGCCTACACCGAACTCCTCGTCCGCACCTGCCACAAGCGCGGCGCGCACGCGATCGGCGGCATGGCGGCGTTCATCCCGTCGCGCCGGGACGCCGAGGTCAACAAGGTGGCCTTCGAGAAGGTCCGCGCCGACAAGGACCGCGAGGCGAACGACGGTTTCGACGGCTCCTGGGTCGCCCACCCCGACCTGGTGCCGATCGCCATGGAGTCCTTCGACAAGGTCCTCGGCGACAAGCCGAACCAGAAGGACCGGCTGCGCGAGGACGTCGACGTCAAGGCGGCCGACCTGATCGCCGTCGACTCGCTGGACGCCAAGCCGACGTACGCGGGTCTGGTCAACGCCGTGCAGGTCGGCATCCGGTACATCGAGGCCTGGCTGCGGGGCCTCGGCGCGGTCGCGATCTTCAACCTCATGGAGGACGCGGCCACCGCGGAGATCTCCCGCTCGCAGATCTGGCAGTGGATCAACGCCGGTGTCGTCCTCGACAACGGCGAGCAGGTCACCGCCGACCTGGCCCGCAAGGTCGCCGCCGAGGAACTCGCGAACATCCGCGCCGAGATCGGGGACGAGGCCTTCGCGGCGGGCAACTGGCAGCAGGCGCACGACCTGCTGCTGAAGGTCTCCCTCGACGAGGACTACGCCGACTTCCTGACGCTGCCGGCGTACGAGCAGCTGAAGGGCTGAGCGGTCAGCGCTCCGAGTGGCCCAGGGACTTCCCCGGGGCCACTCGGTCGCGTACGGCCTGCTTCACGGCCGTCGGCTCCGGGAAGCCCTGCTCGCGGCGGTCCCAGACGACCTCGCCGTCGACGCGGACGACGAACACGCCGCCCTTGCCCGGCTTCAGGGCCAGTTCCGTCAGTTCGGCCTCGAAGGTCGTGAGCAGCTCCTGCGCCAGCCAGGCCGCGCGGGGCAGCCAGCGGCACTGCGTGCAGTACTCGATCTCGACACGGCCACTCATCCGAGGTGCACCGACCAATCCTGTTCGGCCGCGGGCTTGCCGTGCAGATCGGGGACCTGCCTGAGCCACGCGGGGCGTCCTTGCTGGTTCCTCGCCGTCCGCAGGGCCTCCTCGGCGGCGAGCTCCTCCCGGCTGGGGAAGTCGGTGGGCAGCCACTGCCGCGAGGCGCGCACGCGCGCGTGGAGGTACGCCACGTACGCCTCGCGGGCCTCCCCGGGAGAGGCGAAGTCGGTCAGCCAGGCGTCCGGCACCTCCGCCACGATCTCCCGCAGCAGCTCCCCGGTCACCCTGGGCGCCAGCTCCGCGTCGGCCGCCCGCACGTCCGGGGCGTAGTGGCCGAGGGCGTGGTGCCGGAAGTCGTAGGCCTTGGCGGGGTCGGTGCCGTCCCAGCGGTGGTGGAAGACCAGGGCCGCCCCGTGGTCGATCAGCCACAGGCGCGGGGGCGCGACGCCCAGGGTGGGCCAGATCATCAGGTTGGAGCTGTGGACCGTACGGTCGACGTTGGCGGTCAGGGCGTCCAGCCAGACGATCCGGCCCGCCTCCAGCGGGTCCACGCGGAAGGTCTTCGCCACCTCCGGGGTGAAGTCGCGGGCGCCCGGCAGGTAGTCCATGCCGAGGTTGACGCCCGCGCTCGCCGCGTGCAGCTCCCGCACCTCCTGGTGCGGCTCGCCGGCCGCGATCGCCGGGTCGAAGTGCGCCAGCACCAGCTCGGGGAACCGCAGTCCGAGGGCTCGGGCCAGTTCCCCCACGATCACCTCGGCGACGAGTGCCTTGCGGCCCTGCGCGGAGCCGGTGAACTTCACGACGTAGGTGCCGAGGTCGTCGGCCTCGACGATGCCGGGGACGGAGCCGCCGGAGCGCAGGGGCTTGACATAGCGGGTTGCGACGACCTCTCTCAGCATTTCCCCAGGACACCCGTCTCTTCAGGTGGCCGACCGCCCCTTGCTTCCGGCCTCCGGCATGAAGTGAGCATAGTAACCAAGAGTGACCGCTGGTGAGGAGTGCCCCAGTTGTGCGGCGCCGCGGACGGCCGCGGTGTGCGGGGAGGGCACGGGCTTGACGGAGGTGCGCAGTCGCGAGGTGAGGCGATGGGCGAGGTCGGGACGCAGCGCGCCGCCGCCGGCCAGGAGCCCCCCCCCGCCGCAGGGCGTCGAGCGTCTGAGTGCCGCGGTCTTCCTCCAGCATCGCGGTCACCATGGCGGCGATCGTGTCGATGATCCGGCCGGGCGGCGTGAGGCCGTCCAGGTCACTGGTGCCCAGGGCGGTGCGGCGGGCGTCGGTCACCGTGCCGTCGTTGAGCAGGACGGCCTCGGTGACCTGGGCGCCGATGTCCACCACGAGCAGGGGCCGGGTCAGGTCGGCACCGGCGGCCGTGGCGACGGCCCGCGCGGAGGGGACGGTCAGCACGGTGTGTGGCCGCAGGGTCTCCAGCGCGGTGCGGGCCTCGGTACGGAAGGCGACTCCGCCCAGAACAGGTGTGGTCAGGACGATCAAGGGGCTGCCGAAGCACGGCAGGCGGTGGCCGAGCAGGCGGTGGAGCAGCCGTGCGGTTGCCGGGGTGTCGACGATGGCACCGCGCCGGACGGGGTGGATGACGCCGTCGCCGGGAAAGGTCACCGTGGGCACGTCGAGGATGGTCCTGCGTCCGGACACCCAGGCACGGGTGCGGGCGCTGCCGAGGTCGAGGGCGATGTCCGCCGGGCCCTGGGTCATGCCCCCACCGTGGCCGATGCGCGGTGGGAAACACATCGGGCGCACTACCCATCCGCGGCGATTCGAGGGACCCACCGCGGCGTGGGCGATACAGGGGGCGAAATGGGCATTGGAGCCCATGGCCGAGACTCCGCGGGCGGGGCAGGCTTGGCGTCAGGACCGTCCGGCGCGGTGGCCGCGGCTCATGCCAGGGCTTCGCGGTGACCGAAGGAAGGACAAAGGCCCTGTCATGGAGAGGAAGGCGGCATCGCGGTGTCCCTGTTCTGGCGGATCTTCGCACTCAACGCCGTGGTGCTGGGGACCGCGACCGCGCTCCTGCTGTGGGCTCCGGTCACCGTGTCCGTACCGGTCCTGCTGACCGAGGCGATCATTCTGGTGGCAGGACTGGTCGTCATGCTGATCGCCAACGCGGCACTGCTGCGGATCGGGCTGGCCCCCCTGGACCGGCTCACGAAACTCATGACCACCGTCGATCTCCTGCGTCCCGGGCAGCGGCTGCCGGCCCCCGGCCGCGGCGGCATCGCCGAACTGATCCGCACCTTCAACGCCATGCTGGAGAGGCTGGAACACGAGCGGGCCTCCAGCAGCGCCCGCGTGCTGCTCGCTCAGGAAGCCGAGCGGCGCCGCATCGCCCAGGAACTCCACGACGAGGTCGGCCAGAGCATGACCGCCATCCTGTTGGTGCTGAAGCGGTCGGCCGACGAGGCGGACGAACCGCTGCGCGGTGAGCTGCACCAGGCGCAGGAGATCACCCGGGAAAGCCTGGACGAGGTGCGCCGCCTGGTGCGCCGGCTGCGGCCGGGCGTCCTGGAGGACCTTGGCCTGGTGAGTGCCCTGACGTCGCTGACCGGCGAGTTCGCCACCCACACCGGGCTGCGCGTGGTGCGCCGCTTCGATGCCGGCCTGCCCGGCCTGGATCAGGAGACCGAACTGGTGCTGTACCGCGTCGCCCAGGAGGCCCTGACCAACGCGGCCCGCCACGCCGAGGCCGGCCGGGTGGAGGTGAGCCTGAGCCACGCCGACGGCATGGTGGTGCTGGCCGTGGCGGACGACGGCCGCGGGACCGGCATCGCCCGGGAGGGCGCGGGGATCCGCGGGATGCGCGAACGGGCCCTGCTCATCGGGGCCACGCTGGATCTCACCTCCCAGCCGCAGACCGGTACGCAGGTCCGGCTGGCCGTGCCCGTTCCGAGGAAGCAGCAATGACCACCACCGAAACGCCCACGATCCGCATCCTCCTCGCCGACGACCATGCGCTGGTGCGGCGCGGCGTGCGCCTGATCCTCGACCGGGAGCCGGACCTCGAGGTCGTCGCCGAGGCCGGAGACGGGGCGGAGGCCATCGCCCTCGCCCGGACCCACGAGGTGGATCTGGCCGTGCTGGACATCGCCATGCCCCGGATGACCGGCCTGCAGGCCGCCCGCGAGCTGAGCGGGCTGAAGCCGGATGTGCGGGTGCTGATGCTGACGATGCACGACAACGAGCAGTACTTCTTCCAGGCGCTGAAGGCGGGCGCCAGCGGATACGTGCTGAAGTCCGTGGCCGACCGCGACCTGGTCGCCGCCTGCCGGGCCGCGATGCACGACGAGCCCTTCCTCTACCCGGGCGCGGTCACCGCCCTCATCCGCAACTACCTCGATCGCGTGCGGCACGGCGAGGAACCACCCGACCAGGTCCTCACCCCCCGCGAGGAGGAGGTGCTCAAGCTGGTCGCCGAGGGGCACTCCTCCAAGGAGATCGCCGAGATGCTCTTCATCAGCATCAAGACCGTCCACCGGCACCGGGCCAACCTGCTGCACAAACTCGGCCTGCGCGATCGCCTGGAACTCACCCGCTACGCCATCCGCGCCGGCCTCATCGAACCCTGAAGCAGATCAGGAACGGGACCGCTCCACCCAGGCGGCGGCGACATCGAGAAGCACGAGATCACGAAGGGGGACGGCGAGCATGGCACGCCCCTCGCGCACCGTCCCCCGCGTGGGCGCCCTCAGCCCGGCAGTGGCGATCGCTGTCCTGCTCGCCGTCCTCGCCGTCCTGCTCAGCCCGGCGGCCCACGGCAGCACGTACCTCACCGATGGCGTGGCGCCGGCCTCCGGTGCCGTGCGGGCCGACAGCGGACCGTACGCGGACGACGGGCACTCCGCCGTCCGCAGCGCCCTGATCCGAAGCCCTCGCGACACCCCGGGTGAGCGGTCCGCACCGCCGGTCATCGCCACCCTCGCCTCGGACCGCGGGGCCCGCATTCCGCCGTCGCCCGCCCGCTCCGACGGGCCCGCCGTGAGCCCGGTCGCTTCCGTCGGTCCGGCGAACCGCCACCAGGGGCGGGCACCTCCTCCCCACCCGGGCACCTGAACGTCTCTTCCCCCTCTTTTCGTCGACCGCGGCCTGTCCCGGCCGCGGTGTGCCTGCCGGAGGCCCACTTTGACCCGCGCCCTGCGCATCCGAGGGCTGCTCGCCCTCGCCGCTGTCGCACTGTCGCTGTACATCGCCCTGACCGTGCCCGTCCAGCTCGGACTCGATCTGCGCGGCGGCACGCAGATCGTGCTGGAAACCCGCCCCACCGCCACCACCGACGCCGACAGCGAAGCCACCGACCGCACCCTGGAGGTGCTGCGCGGGCGCGTCGACGCGCTCGGCGTCGCCGAACCCACCCTCGCCCGCTCCGGCAGCGACCGGATCGTCGTCGAACTGCCCGGCGTGCAGGACCCGGCCAAGGCCGCGGACGTCCTCGGCCGCACCGCCCAGCTCACCTTCCACCAGGTCCTCGGCACCGCGACCGGTGCCGACGACGGTGCGAAACCGCTCCCGAAACGGCCCCGCGAGCAGGTGCTGGCCGACGAGTCCGGCCAGTTGCTGCGCCTCGAGGCGGCCTCGCTGACCGGCAAGGACGTCAAGGAGGCCGCCGCGCGGCTCGACCAGCAGAGCGGCGCCGGATGGCAGGTCACCGTCGACTTCGAGGGATCCGGCCGCGACGGCTGGGCCCGCCTGACCGGCCGGGCCGCCTGCCACCCGGCGGGGGACCCGGCCCGGAGGGTCGCCATCGTCCTGGACGACAAGATCATCTCCTCGCCCCAGGTCGACCCCTCGGTCGGTTGCGGCTCGGGCATCAACGGCGGCTCCACGCAGATCACCGGGTCCTTCACCCCCGACGAGGCCAAGGAACTGGCCCTGCTCATTAACGGCGGCGCCCTGCCCGTACCCGTCGAGACCATCGAGCAGCGCACCGTCGGCCCCACCTTGGGCGCACACGCCATCACCGCCAGCGCCCAGGCCGCCGCCGTGGGCACCACGCTGACCGCGCTGTTCATCATCGCGGTCTACCGGATCCTGGGCGCTCTGGCCGCCGTCGCGCTGGTCTGCTACGGCCTGATCTCCTACGCCGCCCTGGCCGCCCTCGGCGCCACCCTCACCCTCCCGGGACTCGCCGGGTTCGTGCTGGCCATCGGCATGGCCGTCGACGCCAACGTCCTCGTCTTCGAACGCGCCCGCGAAGAGTACGCCTCGCGCGACCGGACCAGTCCGCGCTCCTCGCTGGCGGCGGGGTTCCGGGGCGCCTTCAGCGCCATCGCCGACTCCAACATCACCACCCTCATCGCCGCCGGCCTGCTGTTCTTCCTCGCCTCCGGGCCCGTGCGGGGCTTCGGCGTCACCCTGGGCATCGGCGTCCTGGCCTCCATGTTCAGTGCCCTGGTCATCACCCGCGTGCTAGCCGACCTCGCCGTCTCCCGGCACCGGTTCCGCCGCCGCCCGCGACTGACGGGCATCGCCCACACCGGGACCGTTCGCGACCTCCTCACCCGCACCAAGCCCCACCTGATGCGCCACCCCCGGCGGTGGCTGGCCGTCTCCGCCGCCGTCCTGGTCCTTGCCGCATCCGGTATCGCCGTGCGGGGCCTGGACTTCGGTGTCGAGTTCACCGGAGGCCGCCTCATCGAATACACCACCGCCACCCCCGTCGACCCCGACCGGGCCCGCACCGCCCTCGCCGACGCCGGCTTCCCCCGCGCCATCGTCCAGACCTCCGGCGACAACCGGCTCACCGTCCGCACCGACCCGTTGACGAACGCCCAGGCAGCCGAGATCACAGATACGGTCAGCGCTCTGACCGGCCACGCCGACAAGCTCCGCGACGAAGCCATCGGCCCCAGCCTCGGCAAGGAACTACGCCACAGCGCCCTCATCGCCCTCGCCGTCGCACTCGGCGCCCAACTCCTCTACCTGGCGGCACGCTTCCGCTGGCTGTTCGGCGCCTCCGCGGTCGCCGCCCTCGCCCACGACGTGGTGATCCTCATCGGCGTCTTCGCCTGGCTCGGCAAACCCGTCGACGGCGTCTTCCTCGCCGCGCTGCTGACCGTCATCGGCTACTCGGTCAACGACTCCGTCGTCGTCTTCGACCGCATCAGGGACCTGATCCGACGGGACCGCGGGACACCCTTCTCAGCCACCGCCGATCGAGCACTGCTGCAGACCCTGCCCCGCACCGTCAACACCGGCATGGGCGCCGCCTTCATCCTCACCGCACTGGCCGTGCTCGGCGGCGACTCCCTCACCGACTTCGCCCTCGCCCTGCTCATCGGCCTCGCCGTCGGCACCTACTCCTCCATGTTCACGGCCACACCCCTCACCATCGAACTCCACGCACGCACACGCAGCCCGGCTCGAGGAAAGCCCTCCTGAAAGGCGGAAGCGCTCACGGTCATGAGGAGGTGGTCCACCGGCGGGCGGTCTGCTGCCATGCGGTCTCCCATGCGCGCATGCGGCGCCGGTCGAGGACGCGTGCGGTGAGGCGGTGGACGAAGGTGCCGGTGATGAGCACCCCGATGGCGGTGAGGGCACCGGCGCCGAGGGCGCGGTCGCGGATCTCGTCCGGACGCATGGGCGGCTCGGTGAGCGTTCCTTCGGCGTTGGTCCACACCCGTACGCGGTGCCCGGCCGGAAGGCCGGGGTCGACATCGGTGGTGGCGGTGCGGGCGGTGCCGTCGGGTGCGGTGTAGCGAACCTTCACCGGATACCGGGTTTCTCCGGCTTCCGCCGAGCCGGGCTCCGGATGCCTGGGCGCGTCGTCGAGGAGCACGGCCGTGGTGTGACGTCCGGCTCGGGCCTGTTCCTTCACGGCGGCCGTGAGCGTGTCGTGCACAGCCGTGCCGACCGCCCACGCGGCCGGCGGGGCGGTGCTCGCCACCGTGAGGGCGAGGACGAGGCCGATCCATGCCTGGAGCAGGTCGCTCGGGCGGCGCAGCGGGTTGCGCCGCCACCGCCACCACGGGACGGCGCGGATCGGCGGCGGCTGAGCTCGCGGAATCGGGTCGGACACCATTCCTCCAGCCACGAGTCGGGGAACGCCGGCTGCGGGAACCGCCTGGGCGCGGCTCCCTCAGGGGACGGGGTGGGCAGGGGGGCCCAGAGAGGGGTGGTGCTGGGCGGAGCGCAGGGCCTCGGCGGCTCCGCGCACGGCGGCGGTGTGCGGCTGGGGCACCTGCTGTACCGGGCCGTGCAGTCGCACGGACAGCTGGGAGACCAGCTCCGGGCGCAGGGCCCCGCCCCCGGCGAGCAGCGGCCCGCGGTCGAGGGCGTCGACGAACTGCGGCAGGGGATCGTCGCGCATCATCTTCGTGATCACGGCGGTGATGTCTGCGGCCAGGTGCGCTGCGGTGCTCTCGTCCAGGTCGCGGGTGCCCCTCGCCTCCCGTCGTGCCGAAAGCATCTCGCCGTCGGCCAGCAGCGCGACCTCGGTCAGGTGGGCGCCGATGTCGATCACGAGCAGCGGGCGGAACGGGTCGGCCCCCGCGGCCAGGGCGATGGCCATGACGCTGTCCAGCGCCAGCACGGTGCGCGGGCGCAGCACCTGGAGGATGCCCACGGCGGTGGTGTGGTGCTGCCGGTCGCTGAGGACCGGCATGGTGAACGCGATCACCGGCTGGGCGTTCTCCGGGAGGCGGTGGGCCAGCAGGCGGGACAGCAGCCGCGCGGTACCGGCCGGGTCGACGATGGTGCCGCGCTGGACGGGATGGGCGGCGAGGTCGTCCGGGCCGGTGGTGGTGGGCACGTCGATGATGCGGTGGCGGCCGGCCGTCCAGGCGCGCGTGCGGGCGCTGCCCAGGTCGATGGCGATCGCGGGGCAGCGTCGGCAGGCCGGCCAGGGCGGGCGACGAACAGGGGCGATCATGAGCGGACCTCCCTGATGCGGTGGCAGCGCCCGCAGTAGCGGGCCTGCGGCACGATGCGCAGCCGTGCCGGCTCGATGGGGTGGCGGCACTGCCGGCAGATGCCGTAGGTGCCCTGATCCATGCGCTCGAGGGCGGCTTCGACGTCGGCGAGGACCATCCGGGCCGAGGCACACAGCTGGATGTGGACCTCCAGCTGGGCGACCGCGGCCTGTTCGCGGACGCGCTGGGCCCGGGCGGGAGCGCCCTGCCAGAGCTGGGCCAGCTGGTCCAGGCGGAAGGCACGCTGCTCGTCGAGGTTGTCCCGCAGCGCGGCCAGTTCGGCCGCGCTCAGGCCCGCACGGGTGACGGCACCGACGACCTGCTGGTTCACGACTTCACCACTTTCCAGAAATGAAGGGTTTCCAGAAATGAAGGGTTTTCAGAAATGAAGGGCCGTTCTGATCAGCCGGCGCGCTGCTGGCAGGGCACGCAGCACCGCGCGTACGGCAGGATCTCCAGCCGTTCCACCGGGATCGGCCTGCCGCACACCTGGCAGATGCCGTACGTGCCCTGCTGCAGCCGGGCGAAGGCGGCGTCGATCTCTTTCAGCGCCTGTTCGATCGCTCCCCTCTGCACGACCTGCAGATCATCGGCCTGCGGAGCACCGCCGGAGGCTTCGTCGACGGCCTGCAGCTGGGCGAGACGGGTGCTGCGCTCGTGCTCCAGACGCCGGCGTGCCTCAGTCGCACTGAGGCGTTCGACAGCGGAACCGGCGCGGGCGGCGGAGTCCAGCGACATGATGAAACAGTCCCTTCCCACATCAGCCGAGCAGGGAGACCACCGCGTTCACGGGCACTCTCCCCTTGGCCTTCCACCCTCATCGCCCGGGCAGGAGAAGGCCATCGGGCGCAGGCCCCATTTCGCTGGGGACGGACGGTGCAGAGGGTCCAGCCGTGCGCCGGGCCGGCGCGGATCGGGAGCGGGCGGATCCGCAGCCTTCGGGAGTGGCGGATTCGCGGCCTTCAGGAGTGGTGGAACAGGCGGCGGGAGAGCGTGTTGACCTGGCTGCCGGGGACGACGTACTGCGCGGCGGCCTCGCGCCAGACCTGGAGCGGGCTCGTGCCGGTGACTGCCCGGAGCCGCCGGCTGGAATGCCGGAGGCTCATGTTCGACCGGCGAGCGAGTTCGGCGACCGTGACCGGCTCGTCGAGCCGTTCGCGCGTCCGGTCGAGCAGGCCGGACAGACCGTACCGGCCCTCCCCGGGGCCGTCGCCGTCGGCGCCGGACAGGGGATCGGCGATGAACTGCGCCTGCCCGCCCGCGCGGTGTGGGGAGATGACGAGCCGCCGTGCCAGCGCGTTGGCCAGGGCCGCGCCGTGGTCGCTGCGGACCACGTGCAGGCAGAGGTCGATCCCGGCGGCCTGTCCCGCGGAGGTCAGCACGTCACCGTCGTCGATGTACAGCACACCAGGGTCCACCTCGACCTCCGGGTAGCTCTCGGCCAGCCGCCGGACGTACATCCAGTGGGTGGTCGCGC
Source organism: Streptomyces olindensis (assembly GCF_040645895.1). NCBI lineage: Bacteria > Bacillati > Actinomycetota > Actinomycetes > Kitasatosporales > Streptomycetaceae > Streptomyces > Streptomyces olindensis. Next base: position 30,177 of record NZ_JBEYZD010000037.1, read on the forward strand.
GGCGGCCGTCGAGCAGCCCGGCAGCGGCCAGCACGAAGGCCCCGGTGCAGATGGAGGCGACCCGTGCGCCCCGCTCGTGCGCCGCCCGCACGGCCTCCACCAGGTCCCGGGGCGGGCCCTGGCGCCTTCGCGGTTGCTGCTGCCGGCCGCCGCGCCGGCGGTGCTCACCCTTGCATGGGCCGTGTGGGCCGCGCGGCGGTCACCGTGGCCTGCGGGCCGTCCCGCTCGGCAGCCCCCGGGGCAGGTAAATTAGGTTAGGCTAACCTTCACCCCGTGAGATCTGGTGAAGAACCCGTCGGCGGAAAGCGTCTGCGCGGGCATCGACTTTCGGCGACGCACGTCACCGTGTCGTACGACGGCACGGACGTCGTGCACGACGCGGCGATCACGCTGCGCCCCGGTGAGGTGACCGTCCTGGTCGGCCCCAACGGCAGCGGGAAGTCGACGCTGCTGCGGACGATCGCCCGGTTGCAGCGGGCCCGCCGGGCCGAGATCGGCATCGACGACGACACCGACGGACTCGCCCTGTCCGCCCGGGAGTTCGCGCGGTACGTGGCCCTGCTGACGCAGGGGCGGCCCACGCCCAGCGGGCTGACCGTGCGGGACCTCGTCGAGTTCGGCCGCTACCCCTACCGGGGCCGCTTCGGCCGTCCGGACCCGGACGCGTCGAGCGCGGTGGAGCGGGCGCTCGCGCTGACCGGCGTCACGGAGCTCGCCGAGCGCGGCGCCGACCACCTGTCCGGCGGGCAGTTGCAGCGCGTGTGGCTGGCCGGTTGCCTCGCGCAGGAGACCGGCGTGCTGCTGCTGGACGAGCCGACGACCTACCTCGACCTGCGCTACCAGATCGAACTCCTCGACCTCGTCCGCGACCTGGCGGACGACCACGGGATCGCCGTCGGGGTCGTCCTGCACGACCTCGACCAGGCGGCGGCCCTCGCCGACCGGATCACGCTGCTCGAAGCGGGCCGGATCGTCGCCGACGGCCGGCCCGAGGACGTCCTGACGCCGGAGCGCCTCACCGCCGTGTACGGCATCCGGATCGACGTCGACACCGACCCCCTCACCGGCCGGCTGCGGACCCGTCCGATCGGCCGCCACCACACCCGCACCACCCGAAGCGAAAGGCTCGGCACCACCTCATGAGACGCCTCCTGCTCACCGCGGCCACCACCGCCGCGGCACTCGCCCTCGCCGCCTGCGGCACGACCGAGCCGGCCGCCGACAGCGCGCGGAAGAAGACCTCCGAGGCCATCCGCCTCACCGACTCCACCGGCGCGAAGGTCGAACTCGACGGCCCCGCCGAGAAGGTCGTCGCCACCGAGTGGAACGAGGTCGAGAGCCTCATCACCCTCGGCGTCGACCCCGTGGGCGTCGCCGACGTCAAGGGCTACCGGACCTGGGACACCGCCGTCCCGCTGAAGAACGAGCCCAAGGACATCGGCACGCGGGGCGAGCCGAGCATGGACACCATCGCCTCGCTCTCCCCCGACCTGATCGTGGCCAGCTCCGACCTGCCGGACGCCGCCGTGAAGCAGCTGCGGAAGATCGCCCCGGTCCTGGAGATCAAGTCGGCCGACGCCTCCGACCAGATCGGGCAGATGTTCGAGAACCTCGACCTGATCGCGAAGGCCACCGGCACCACCGACAAGGCCGAGGCCGCCCGCAAGAGCTTCGAGGCCAAGGTCGCCGAGGGCGGGAAGGCCCTCGCCGACGCCGAGCTCGACGGCGCCTCCCTCGCCTTCGCCGACGGCTACGTCACCTCCAACCAGGTCTCCGTGCGCCCCTACACCAGCGGCTCCCTCATCGGCGCCGTCAACGAGGAACTCGGCCTGAAGAACGCCTGGAAGGTCAAGGGCGACCCGGTCTACGGCCTCGGCACCACCGACGTCGAGGGCCTGACCGCCCTGCCGGAGGACACCGAGTTCGCCTACATCGGCAACGACGGCGACCAGGCCAGCAACCCGTTCGCCGGGCAGCTGAAGAAGAACGCCGTGTGGACCTCCCTGCCGTTCGTGAAGGCGGGCGACGTGCACCGGCTGCCCGACGGCATCTGGATGTTCGGCGGTCCCGGGTCGATGGAGGCGTACATCGACGCCCTCGTCGGCGCGCTGACGAAGTAACGCCCGTCATGGCCGTCACCGAAGCGCCCCCCGCCCTCCGTCCCCCGGCGGCCGCGTCCCGGGCGGGCGCGGCCGCGGTGACGGCCGGGCTCGTCCTCCTCGTCGCCGCCCTCGCCGTCGTCGACATCACCCAGGGCACCGCCGCCGTCGGGCCGGCGCAGGTGTTCAAGGCCCTGACCGGGCGGGCCGATCCGTCCGACGCCTCCGTGGTGATCGCCTCCCGGCTGCCGCGGATGACCGCCGGCATCCTGGTCGGCGTCGTCCTCGGCATCGCGGGCGCCGTGCTCCAGGCCGTCAGCCGCAACGTGCTCGCCTCGCCCGACACCCTCGCCGTGAACGCCGGTTCGTACCTGGCGCTCGGGCTGGTCGGCGCCACCGGCGTCTCCCTGCCGCTGCTCGCCTCCTCCGGCGTCGCCTTCGCGGGCGGGCTGCTGGCGGCGGCCGTGGTGCTCGCCCTGTCCGGCCTGGGCACGGGCACCGTACGGCTGGTCCTCGCCGGCACGGCGCTCGCGCTGGGCCTGAACTCCCTGACGGAAGGGCTGCTCCTGCTGTTCCCGCAGCAGACGGAGGGCCTCTACCAGTGGAACCAGGGCAGTATCGGCCAGAACGGCTTCGACGGCGTCCTGCAGTTGCTGCCCGTCGCGCTCGTGGGACTCGCCGGGCTGCTGCTGGTCGCCCGCCGGGTCGACGCGCTCGCCCTCGGGGACGACGCGGCGCGCGGGCTGGGCGTGCCGGTCCACGCCACCCGCGTCACGGTGGTCGTGCTCGCGGCGCTGTTGTCCGCCGCGGCCGTCACGCTCGCCGGGCCCATCGGCTTCGTCGGGCTGTGCGCACCCGCCCTGGTCCGTCCGCTCGCCCGCCGGTTCCGGGCCTTCGTCCGCGCCCGGGCCGCCCTGCCCGCGGCCGGACTGGCCGGGGCCGCCCTGGTGCTCGGCTCGGACGTGCTGCTGCGGTCCCTGATCCCCGCGGACACGGCGGTGGCCGTCCCCACCGGCATCGTCACCAGCCTGGTCGGTGCCGTGTTCCTGGTGGTGACGGCCCTGCGGCTGCGGGACACGGCCGGAGCCGACGCGCCGGACCGGATGCGCGTTCCCAGCCGGACGGCGTTCCTGGGCACGGTGACCGCCCTGGTCGCCGTGGTCGTCGGCGTCACGCTGGCGGGTGTCCTGCTGGGCGACAGCAAGCTCCTGCTCGGCGATGTCGCCAACTGGGCGCAGGGCAGGGCCGGCCGGACCGTGTCCTTCGTCCTGGACACCCGCGTGCCGCGCGTGCTCGCGGCGCTGTGCGCGGGCGCCTCGCTCGCTCTGGCCGGCACGCTCGTGCAGGCCGTGACCCGCAACCCGCTGGCGGAGCCCGGGGTGCTGGGCGTCTCCGGCGGGGCCGCGCTGGGGGCCGTACTGCTGGTGACCACCGTGCCCGCCGCGGGCTCCTGGGGCGTCGCGGGCGCCGCGTTCACCGGCGCGGCGCTGGCCTCCGGCGTCGTCTTCGGGCTCGCCGCCCGGGGCGGCTACCGGCAGAACCGGCTGGTTCTCGTCGGCATCGGCATGGCGGCCGGTTCCACGGCGCTGATCAGCCTGCTCATCGTGCTCACCGACCCGTTCAACGCCACCAAGGCGCTGACCTGGCTGTCCGGTTCGACGTACGGGCGGACCATGACGGACGTGCTGCCCTTGGCGCTCGTGCTGGCGCTGGGTCTGGCCGTCGCGGTCGCCCGGCGCACCGAGCTGGACCTGGTCTCGCTGGACGAGGACACCCCGCGGCTGCTCGGCCTCGGACTGCCCCGGGCGAGGCTCGGCTTCCTCGTGGTGGGCGTGCTGCTCGCCGCGACCGCCGTGGCCTCGGCCGGCACCATCGGCTTCGTGGGGCTCGTGGCGCCGCACGCGGCACGCGCCCTCGTCGGCCGGCGGCACGCGCGGGTGGTGCCGGTCGCCGTCCTGCTGGGGGCCGCGCTCGTCTGCACGGCCGACCTGCTCGGCCGCACGGTCATCGCCCCCGCCCAGCTGGGCGCCGGCCTGATGACGGCGATGATCGGCACGCCGTACTTCCTGTGGCTGCTGGTGCGCGGCCGGGGCGCGGCGAGGTCATGAGCCGTCGGGGCGCCGCCGGTTGAGGGGGCGGAAGACGTACAGGTCGAGGATGTCGGGCAGCGGGGCGACACCGGGACCGCCCCGGCGGACCCACGCGACGACGTCCTCGGTCGCGGCCGGGTCGTTGACCAGCCCGAGCCAGACCGGGCGGGCACCGGCGGCCCGTCCGGCGGAGGACGGCTGGACGACGATGACGTTGGCCTGGTCGCACACGTCCAGGCAGTCGGAGACGCGGACCGGCGCCACGGCGCGCAGGCGCTCGGTCTGGGCCGCGTGATCGATCCCGGTCACCTTGGGGCTGCCGCAGCAGCAGTCCCGGCAGACGACGACGCGGCACGGCACGGGGCCGGGGTCCGGCCCGTCCGGGAGATCGTCGTTCGCCGCGCCGGACGGCGTCGCGGACATGCCGCACCTGCCCTCTCTCCGGGGAGGTCCGCCCCGGTGGTTCGTGGAGGAGCCCACCCCGTGGGTCTCCCGGTTTCCCGGGGGCGATCATTCCATGAGGTGATTTCCCGAAGATCACCGCGGGGAGGGAGGTGAGCCCGTGCTCGACCGCACGAGCCCCCGCGTGCCCTTCGCCGGTGTGCCCCGCGTCGTGTCGGGCGTCTGCCACGGCACGCTCGGCGAGCTGTACCAGGGTCCGCTGCGGGCGGGCCCCGCCCCGGACATCGCGGTGGTGTCGTTCCCCGTCGCCCGGCACTCCCGGGTGTCGTTCACCCCGGGGGCGGCGCCCGGTCCGCCCCCGTCGCCGCCGCTCGGGGAGAAGGCGGCGACCGCGGCCCGTCTCTTCCTGGAGCACTACGGCCTCCGGCTGCCGCCCGGTCAGTGGAGCGCGCGCTCCGAACTGCGGGTGGGTGTCGGCATGGCCAGTTCGACCGCCGACATCGTGGCGACCCTGCGGTGCCTGTTCCGGCTCTTCTCGCTGCCGTACGACACCGAGGTGGTCGTCGGCGTCCTGGCGGCGATCGAGCGCGCCGACAGCGTCTTCCTCGACGAGTTCGCCCTGTACCTGAGCGGCCGGCACCGGCTGGTCCGGCGCCTGGGCACGGACATCGGCTTCCACACCGCCTTCGTGACCGAGCCCGGCACGGTGGACACCGCCGCCGTCACGCCCCTGCTGCTGGAGCACTACCGGCGCCGCGGGGACGCGTACGAGCAGTGCCTGGCCGATCTGCTGAAGGGCTTCGACCGCGGGGACGCGGCGGCCGTGGCGCGGGCCGCGACCACCAGCGCCGCGCTGTCCCAGGAGGTGCTGCCGAAAGCGACGTTCCGGAGTGTGCTGACCCACCGCGAGCGGTTCGGTGCCGACGGCGTCTTCGTCGCCCACACGGGCTGCCTGACCGGCTATCTCTTCGCCCGCCGCCCCGGCTCCCGCGCCAGGTCCGAACTGTCCGCGTTCTTCCGCTCGCTCGGCCACCGGTGCTCCTTCGCCCGGGGCGGCTACGGCTGATGCCTCAGCGGGTTGGGCAGCGGCAGGTAGCGGGCGTCGGCGCCGTCCGCGCCCGTCCAGCGCAGCAGCAGGTTCGTCTTGGCGGGCAGGGTGGGCGAGGCGAGGAGGGCGGGGATCTCCGGGACGTCGTGCCGGGCCAGTTCGCGGCGGACGGCGGGCCAGGGGTCGAAGCCGGGCCGGCGTGCGGCGAGGGCACCGGCGATCTCGGTGAGGTGGTTGACGAGCAGGCAGTACACGAGCCGCTCCCAGCCCGCCTCGCGCGACACCTCCGGCAGCAGCTTCACTCCCTCGGCGTCCCGGTACAGCGCCTGCACGGGCATGCCGTCGGCGTCCACCGCGACCAGGGTGTTCTGCAGATGGGCCTCGACGACGACGCCGTGCCGGGCGAAGGCCGTCAGGGCCGGGGGCACCACCTGCGCCAGGTACGCCGCCCACCAGGCGCCGGGGTCTACGGCGCGGTCGAGCGGGCTGCCGTCGAAGCCCTCGACGAGCCCGGCGGCCAGCAGCGGGGTCGCGCCGGGCAGCAGACGGCCGCGGAAGCCGTCGCGGACGAGGACGGCCAGGGCCTCGAAGGCGAAGTCGGCGGTGCGGTACCCGCGGTCGCTGAGCCAGGCCGGAGGGCCGTCGAACGCCGCGAACGCGGAGCACACCGCCGCGTCGGTGCGGCGCAGGGCGAGCAGGTCGTGGCGCCACAGCCGGCGGATGTCGTTGGTGATGCGCACGTCGAGGCTGAACTTGAGGAAGAGGTCCTGCCCGGGCGCGTAGAGCGTGCGGATCGCGGCCGTCGGCCAGGTGTCGAAGGCGGTGGTGCCGAGCCGGACGAGCCGGCCGTCCGCGAAGGCGCCGGAGAGTTCGGGCGCGGCCAGGTCGAGCTGCCAGGGGTGGGCGGGCAGCAGCCGGTAGCCCGGCGGGGCCGTGCCGAGGGCGTCCAGGGCCGAGGTGTCGCCCTCCTCGACGACGGTGTCCGCGCGCACGCCGAGCAGGGTCAGCGGGAAGCGGGCGTACGCCTCGGGCGCGTACGGCAGCCAGCCCGCGGCGGGGCCGCCGCCGCGGGCCTTGGGGGCCGGGTGGTGGGTGTGGCCGGTGAGGAGGCACTGCTCGGAGCGCAGATAGGGGTCGTCGGGCGGGGTGGCGCGGGTGCGGGCGGCCAGCAGCGCGGCGACGGCGTCCCGGCTGTCGATCATCTCGGCGGGCAGTTCGTGGTTGGACAGCCCGGTGTGCCCGCGCAGTTCCTCGGCGACGAGCTTGACCAGTTCGGTGTGGCCGACGCGGTGCCAGCCGCCCGCCACCCGCACCTCGGGCTCGGCGGGCCGGCGCGTCCCGCGCACCCTCAGCAGACGGTCCCCGCCGGGCAGGCGGTAGACGCGGTGTTCGCCCTCCCGCCGCACCGGCCGGGCCACCTCCCGCAGCAGGCAGTTCAGCAGCGGCACGGCGGCGTACGCGTCGGCACGCCCGGCGAGGCCGGTGGCAGAGTCGTCGCCGTGGGCCGACTCGTCGTCGGCGGGCGGGGGCATGAGGTCCACGCGTTCCACTCGTTCCCTATGGTCCTTCCGGCGTTCCGGGCGGAGATGATCAGTATGCGGTCGTCGCCGTCCCGCTGTGACGCCCCTATTCGTACCCGAGGAGCCCGCCCGTGCACCGTCCCCGAACCGCCGAGGCCGAGGTCGCCGAGGAACTGGCCGTCGTACGGCCCGGCCTCCTGCCGCGGTACCAGGCCGAACTGCCCGGCGCCCGGGCGGCCGTCCTGTCGCGACTGTGGCGCGGTCTCACCCATGACCCGCTGCCCTGGGTCACCCGCGGGGAGCAGGGCCGGGACGGGCTGACCCTGCGCCTGTCGGACGGCCGCCGGCTGCACGGCCCGCGGCCGGATCCGTACGCGACCGGCGCGTACGTCACCGTCGTACGGCTCGACGAGCGGGCGTACGACGATCCGGCGCGGCTGGTGACGGACCTCGCCGTCCCGCACTCCGCCTCCTTCGCGGCCGAACTCGGGCACAGCGTCGCCTCGTTGGCGTTGTCGAGGGCAGGGCAGGACGGTGCGCGGGAGGCGTGGCCGGAGAGCGACTGGGCGTGGGAGCAGCGGATCGTCGACGGGCATCCGTTCCACCCGACCTGCCGGTCCCGGCCCGGTTTCTCGGTGGCCGAGCAGCTCGCCTACGGGCCGGAGCACCGGCCGGTGGTGGAGCTCGGGCTGGTGCCGGTGCGGGCGGAGGAGTGCCTGGTGACGGGGGTGTGGCCGGAGGAGCTGCGGGACGGGGAGCATCTGGTGCTGCCGGTGCACCCGTGGCAGGCGGCGCACGTGCTGAAGCGGACGTGCGAGGAACGGCGTCCGGGGCATCCGCTGATGTCGCTGCGCACGTTCGCCCTGCCCGGCGGGACGCACGTCAAGACGTCGCTCAGCGCCCGGCTGACGTCCTCGGTGCGGGACATCTCGCTGCCGTCGGTCGCCGCGTCGGCGGTGCTGTCGGAGTTCGCCGGAGTTCCGGCGGCGCGCACGGACGGCCTGCTGCACGTCACCCGCACCCTGGGCGCGGCGGCGGCCGGCTCCCCGGACTTCGCGGCCGTCCTGCGGGAGTCGCCGCACGTGTACGCGGGCGGCGGCGAACGGATCCTGCCGGTGGCGGCGCTCGCCACCACCGAGCTGCCCCGCTCCCCCGGCTGGCTGGCCGGTTTCGCGCGGCTCGCCCTCACGGTGGGCCTGCGGCTGCTGGAGCTGGGCGTGGCCCTGGAGGCGCACGGCCAGAACCTGCTGGTGGTCCTCTCACCGGCGGGTGATCCGCTGCGGCTGGTCTATCGCGACCTGGCCGACATCCGCGTCAGCCCGGCCCGTCTCGCGCGCCACCGCATCGCGGTGCCGGAGCTGCCGGCCCGCATGGTCACGGACGACGAACGCACGCTCCGCCGCAAGCTGTTCGGCTCGCTCGTGGCGGGAGCGCTGGCCGGGACGGCCGGGTCGGGTGAGGCGCTCGCGACGGCGCTGGAGACGGCCGTGCGGGATCTTCCGCACACCGCGGATCTCGCCGCGCTGCGCACCGGCCCCGTGCCGACGAAGGCGCTGACGCTGATGCGGCTGTCGCCGCAGACCCCCGGGGACCAGTGGGCGGAGCTGCCCAACCCCCTGCGCTGAGGCTCGTTTTGGAGCCCGCCCCCCTTGATCATTAAGATCCGCCGATGATCACAAGCAAACGGCTGGCGGCGGGCGTCTGCGCCCTGCTCGCCGCGCTGACGGCCGGGCTCGCCTTCCCGGCCGGAGCGGCCGCCGGTGAACCCACGGGCCAGGACGCCCCCAAGGTCGACCTCGTCCTCGACGTGAGCGGCTCGATGCGGGCGCGGGACATCGACGGCCGGTCGCGGATGGCCGCCGCGAAGCAGGCGTTCAACGAGGTGCTGGACGCGACGCCCGAGGAGGTCGAACTCGGCATCCGCACCCTCGGCGCCAACTACCCGGGCGACGACCGGAAGACGGGCTGCAAGGACACCGCGCAGCTCTACCCGGTCGGCCCGCTGGACCGCACCGAGGCCAAGACGGCCGTCGCCACGCTCACCCCGACGGGCTGGACGCCGATCGGCCCGGCCCTGCTGAAGGCGGCCGACGACCTGGAGGGCGGGGACGGCTCCAAGCGCATCGTGCTGATCAGCGACGGCGAGGACACCTGCGCCCCGCTCGACCCGTGCGAGGTGGCCCGCGAGATAGCGGCCAAGGGCATCGGCCTGACCATCGACACGCTGGGCCTGGTGCCGACGGCCGAGCTGAGCCGGCAGCTGAGCTGCATCGCCGAGGCCACCGGCGGCACCTACACCTCGGTGCAGCACCAGGACGAACTCACCGACCGTGTCAACGAGTTGGTGGACCGGGCGGCCGACCCGGTGGCGACGCCGGTGGCGACGCGGGGTGCCGCCGAGTGCGCCGGGGCCCCGACGCTGAAGTCCGGGCTGTACAGCGACCGGGAGGGCTTCGGGCAGCAGCGCTGGTACCGGGTGGACGTGCCGCCGGGCAAGGAGCTGCGCGCCTCGGTGAGCGTGGCCGCGGACCGGGCCGTGAACCCGGGCTACGGCGCGCTGCTGCGCGCGGTCACGGCCAAGGGCCGCGAGATCGTGCGCGGCGAGGCGGCGGGCACCGGCCGCACGGACGTGATCTCGACGGGCCTGCGCTATCCGAAGGCCGGGAGCGACGAGGAGGACGCACCGGCCGAAGCCGTCTGCCTGGCCGTCTCGCACTCCTTCTCGGCGGCCTCCGGCGTGAAGTCCACGCCCGGCCTGCCGCTGGAGCTGACGGTCGACGTCGTGGACGGTCCGGACCGGGCGGCCGACGTGGCCGCGTTCGGCCTCGGCCGCGGCTGGTGGCTGCTGGGTGTGCTGATCCTCACCGGCTTCCTCGCCGGTCTCGTCTGGGGCTGGCTGTCGCGCTGGCGGGTCGCGGTCTGGAGGACCAACTGATGCGTATGGTGCGCGCGTTGAGCGCCGTGTTGCTGACCCTGGGCCTGGCTGCCGCCCCGGCCGCGGCCGACGCCTCCCCGAGCCCGTCGCAGGACGGCGCGTCCGCCCCCACGAGGGCGGGCACGTCGTTCCGCACGGCGACACAGGTCGAGCAGGGGCAGGAGGCCACCGCGAGCGGCTCCACCGGCGACTACCTGTACTGGTCGTTCCCCGCGGACACCGGGCAGCGCCCCACGGTCCGGGCGACGGTGAAGCTGCCGGACACCCATGCCGCCCAGACCTGGCAGATCGACGTCTACGACGGTCTGCGCCGCCGCCAGGCCTGCCAGTACGGGGCGCAGACGCGCACCGCGGCGGCGGACGCGCCCTCCGTGGAGCTGGCCTGCGTGCTGCGCACCGTCCGCGCCTGGTCGGAGCCGTGGGGCAACGACCCTCTGCCCGGCACGTACTACGTCCGGCTGACGGCCACCGGCGTCACCACCGCCGACCTCGGCCTCCCGGTCGACACCGAGGTGCGGGCCGACGCCAAGGACATCGGCGGCCCGGCGGCGGTGGACGGTTCGCTGGGCGAGCCGCTGGTGCCGGGGATCGCCGCGAGGTCCGGTGCGGAGCGGGAGGACGCGGCGGTGCCGGCCGGGCTCGCACCGGCGGACGGCTGGTCCTCCGGCCGGTGGTCGGACCGGTGGGTGTGGACCGCGGCGGGCGGCGTGCTGGCCGCGCTGGCGGGGGTCGCCGGGTACGCGCTGACCCGCGGCTCGGGGCGGCCGTCACGGGTGCCGCCGGGCGCCTGACGCGCCCTCGGAAGGCCCGCCCGTGCGGGCCTTCTCTCATGCCTCGCGCAGGGTCTTGGCGAGAGGGCCGTCACCGCTCACCTCGACCCGGCCCTCGCGTACGGCCCGGGTCAGGCTCAGCTCCCCCCGGCTGAGCGCCGTGCACGTGGCGGTGTCCAGGACGAGCAGGGCGTCGGGCTCGCGCGGGGCGGGCCCGTCGCCGTAGACGGGCCCCTCCTCGGCACCCGCGTGCAGATGGAACCGCCCTTCCTCCAGGCGGACTTCGACGAGTCCCTCGCCCTCCAGCCCACGCAGCAGGGGCAGCGCGAACCAGTGCGCCCGCACGGCGTCCGTCGGCCGGCGCTCCCCGAGTTCGCCCTGCCCCCACTCCCCCAGGGCCTGCAGCACGGGCAGCAACTCGCGTCCCCGCGGCGTCAGTTCGTACACGTAGGCCGCGCCGGGCGGCGGGAGCCTGCGCCGGGTCGCGAGGCCGTCGCGCTCCATGTCCCTCAGCCGCGAGGCGAGTACGTCCGTGCTGACGCCGGGCAGGTCCGCGTGCAGATCGGTGTAGCGGCGGGGACCGGCGAGCAGTTCCCGGACGATCAGCAGGGTCCAGCGGTCGCCGACGACGTCGAGCGCGCGGGCGGCGGAGCAGTACTGGTCGTAGCTTCGGCGAGGTGGCATGCGACGCAGTCTAGACAAGTTGTTGGACTTTCCAAGCTGCTACTTGGTAAAACCAAGCAACACCAGTTTCCGGAGGGGAAGCGCGCGCATGGAGTTCCGGCAGTCGAGCAAACTCAGCGAGGTCTGTTACGAGATCCGCGGCCCGGTCATAGAGCACGCCAACGCGCTGGAGGAGGCGGGCCACAGCGTGCTGCGCCTGAACACCGGCAACCCCGCGCTCTTCGGCTTCGAGGCGCCGGAGGAGATCCTCCAGGACATGATCCGGATGCTGCCGCAGGCCCACGGCTACACCGACTCGCGCGGCATCCTCTCCGCCCGCCGCGCCGTCGCCCAGCGCTACCAGACGCTCGGGCTGGAGGTCGGCGTCGACGACGTCTTCCTCGGCAACGGCGTGTCGGAGCTGGTCTCCATGGCCGTACAGGCGCTGATCGAGGACGGCGACGAGATCCTGATCCCCGCCCCGGACTTCCCCCTCTGGACCGCGGTGACGACCCTCGCGGGCGGCAAGGCGGTCCACTACCTGTGCGACGAGCAGGCCGACTGGTACCCGGACCTGGACGACATGGCGTCCAAGATCACGGACCGCACCAAGGCGGTCGTGATCATCAATCCGAACAACCCCACCGGCGCGGTCTACCCGAAGGAGATCGTCGAGGGCATCCTCGACCTCGCCCGCCGCCACGGCCTGATGGTGTTCGCCGACGAGATCTACGACCAGATCCTCTACGACGACGCCGTGCACCACTCGGCCGCCGCGCTCGCCCCCGACCTGGTGGTCCTCACCTTCTGCGGCCTGTCGAAGACCTACCGCGTGGCGGGCTTCCGCTCCGGCTGGCTGGTGGTCACGGGGCCCAGGCAGCACGCCAGGGACTACCTGGAGGGCCTCACCATGCTGGCGTCCATGCGGCTGTGCGCCAACGCGCCCGCCCAGTACGCCATCCAGGCCGCGCTCGGCGGCCGGCAGTCCATCGGCGAGCTGACCAGGCCCGGCGGGCGGCTGCTGGAACAGCGGGACGTGGCCTGGCAGAAGCTCAACGAGATCCCCGGCGTGACCTGCGTCAAGCCCAAGGGAGCGCTGTACGCCTTCCCGCGCCTTGACCCCAAGGTGCACAAGATCCACGACGACGAGAAGTTCGTCCTGGACCTGCTGCTGCGGGAGAAGATCCAGGTGGTCCAGGGCACGGGCTTCAACTGGCCGACCCCGGACCACTTCCGCATCCTGACCCTGCCGCACGCGGACGACCTGGAGGCGGCGATCGGGCGGATCGGGCGGTTCCTCGGCGGCTACCGGCAGTAGGGGCCGGCTGTCAGTGGCGGGTCGTAGCCTTCGAGGAGGTGGGGCGAGTGCCCCAGGGCCCGCCCCCGGGCCCGGCCCAGGCCGGAGAGGAGCGCGCCGTGACCCGACCGCCGAGCGCCGCGCAGCGGCGTGTCATCGACGCAGCCGACCCGGTGACCGGCCGGCTGCGGGGTACGGAGGCGCAGCTCACGGCACTGGTCAGGCGCGGGCTCGCCTTCCGGCACCCCCGGCCGCCGCACGACCACTTCCTGACGCCCGAGGGGCACCGCGTCCGGCAGGGCATCACACAGGCGCCCCCGCCCGCCGGGGAGACCCCCGCCGCCACGGGCGTGTTCGCGGCACGCACCGGTGGTGAAGCGGACCCTCCGCGGCCCGGGCCCGCCCGGCGCCGTGAGGTGCACAGCGCCTGGCAGGGGCTGCTGGAGCTGCGCCGGATGACCAACCCGGACGGGGCGGTGGACCGGCCGTGCCGCTGGGAGCGCACGCATCTCGTGCAGGCCGCCGCGCTCGCCCTGGAGGCGGCCGGGCACCGTCCGGCCGGCCCGGACGACGGGGGCTACCGGGTGCGGGAGACCCCGCAGCCGGAGGCCGTCGCCGTCCACGAGCCGGACGGCGGGGCGCTGCGCGCCTGCGCGGCCACCCTGGAGGGGGCGGGCTGGCAGGTGAGCGAGCACCGCGAGCCGCGCACGGGGACCCGGTATCTCCTGGCTTCGCCGCGCCGGACGTGATGAGCATGCCAAGATCGGTGGATCGTTGTGCATGACACGAGAATCCGGTGCGAGAAGGGAAAGCCGTGACCGAGCCGTTTTCCGTCCCTGTGACCGTCCGTGGCTACGAGACGGACGTGCAGGGGCACCTCAACCAGTCGGTCTACCTGAACTACGCGGAGCACGCCCGCTGGTCGCTGCTCCAGGCGGCCGGGATCAGCCAGTCCGCCCTCATCGGCAGCGGCGTCGGCCCGGTCGCGCTGGAGACGACCATCCGCTACCTGCGGGAGCTGCTCGCTGGCGACGAGGTCCGGGTGACGTGCGCCTTCGAGTGGGGCGGCGGCAAGACGTTCCGCATCGAGCAGACCGTCGTGAAGTCCGACGGCACGGTGGCCGCGGAGATCACGGCGGTCGGCGGCGTCCTCGACCTCGAAAAGCGCAGGCTGGTCGCCGACCCCGCCGAGGCCTTCAGAAAACTGGCGACCGATCCAGGCCTGTTCGGGCTCTAGGCGGCATCGCGCCAGATCGTCATGTCCAGCGTGAGGAAGGCGAGTTCCGGCAGCCCGGTCGACTTCGTCTGGACCGTGAGCAGTGCGATGTCCCCGGACGCGTGCTTGACGCAGATCTGGCCTCCCACCGGCACCGAGGCCAGCGTCCAGCGACGCTGATCGGCGGGGGCCAGCATGAGCCGGCACTCGTCGAGGGAGACGCCCTCGTCGGTGAACATCTGGATGAACACACTGGTGTCGCTCTCCACCGCGCACCCGGCGTCCTCGCAGTCGAAGCGGATGTCCCCCTCGCGGTCGTCGCGCTGGTACGGCTCCTCGAAGCTCAGCGAGTTCTTCGCGTCCAGCCGCTGGAGCACCAGGCCGACGGGGCGCGGCGTCCCGGAAGCGGTCGGGGTGGGTTCCGAGGCGGGTTCCGAGGCCTGCGGTGTCCGGCCGTCGGCATCCGCGTCGGACCCGGAGGCCGACGGCGCCGCCGTCGACGGGTCCGACGACCGTCCGGACCTGTCCGGTCCCGGCGTCGACGGCGCGCCCGCCACCCACTCGCGGAACCTGTTCCCCGCGTCGGCGACCGTCCACGCCAGGCCCGTCAGCACGAGCGCCCCGGCCGCCACCGCCGCGGTCGTGATCAGCGCGGTACGCCGTCTTCGCGCCCGCCGCTCCCCCGGCCCGGGCGGCAGCGGCTGGGGCTGGGTGACGACCAGCGGCCTCGGCAGGACCCGGGTGGGGGCGGGGGCCGGGGGCGGGACCGTCGGCTCCGGGCCCATGACGTCCCGCCAGACGGCCGGGCCCGCGCCCGCGTCGGCGTCCGTGCCCAGCCGCTGCCGGCACCACGCGACGATCTCCGCCAGGCCGGCCCGGTCCTCCGGGGCGGCGGCCAGGCAGCGGGCGAAGAGCGGGCGGAGCGGCTCGGGCAGCAGGGACAGGTCGGGTTCGTCGTGCACGATCCGGTACAGCACGCCGACCGCGGAGCCGTCCCCGTACAGCGGGCGGCCCAGCGCCGCGAACGCCGCCGTCTGGCCCAGGGCGAAGACGTCGGTCGCGGCCGTGACCTCTCCCGCCGCGGCCTGCTCGGGCGCCATGAAGTGGGGCGTGCCGACCGCGGCGCCCGTGGCGGTGTGCGAGGTGAAGTCGGCGGCCAGGGAGATGCCGAAATCGATCACGCGCGGCCCGTCGGCGGCCAGCAGCACGTTGGACGGCTTGAGGTCCCGGTGCACGATGCCCGCGGCGTGGATGGCCTGCAGCGCCTCGGCCACCCCTGCCACCAGCCACAGCACCGCGGGCACGGGCAGGGGTCCGCGCCGGGCGACGGCCTCCGTCAGGGACGGACCGGGCACGTACAGCGTGGCCGACCAGGGGGGCGTGCCGTCGGCGTCGGCGTCGATCAGTTCGGCGGTGTACGCGCCGCGGACCCGCCGGGCCGCCTCCACCTCCCGTCGGAACCGCCGCCGGAAGGCCGGGTCGTCGGCCAGCTCCGGTCGTACCACCTTGACCGCCACCGGCCGGCCGCCCTGTGTGTGGGACAGGTAGACCCGGCCCATGCCGCCCGCGCCGAGCCGGGCGGCGAGGCGGTATCCGGCCACCTCGGGCGGATCGTCCGCCCGCAACGGCTGGAACACCTCGGTCGCGTGAGTCATCGGCCCGTCTCCCCCTCATCCCCTGGTCCCCGGTCGGCGGTCGGCCGACCGGGGCAGAAGCCTAAGCGGATTCCGACGTGCTCATGACGCGGCCGGTGTCTTCGGTGTGCCCGTGAGCTCCTCGCCCGCCTCCATCGGGTGGGTCACGTCGTGGGCGTCCCGGCCGCTGCGGCCCAGGTGGTTGAAGACCAGGTTGAGCAGTACGGCCGCCACACAGCCCGTCGAGATGCCCGAGTCCAGGACGATCCGCGCCGTCTCGGGGAAGGCGTGGTAGAACTCCGGCGCCGTGATGGGGATGATGCCGACGGCCAGCGAGACGGCCACGATCAGGACGTTGTTGTCCTTGTCCAGGCCGGCCCGGACGAGGGTCTGGATGCCGCTGGCGGCGACCGAGCCGAAGAGGACCACGCCCGCGCCGCCGAGGACCGGGCGCGGTACGACGGCGATCAGCGAGGCGGCCATCGGGCACAGGCCCATGAGGACGAGGAATCCACCGCCGGCCGCGACGACGTACCGGCTGCGGATCCTCGTCATGGCGACCAGGCCGATGTTCTGCGCGAAGGCGCTGCACATGAACCCGTTGAACACGGGGCTGATCGCCGAGCCGAGGGTGTCGGCGCGCAGGCCCGCCGCGATGGTCTTCTCGTCGGCCGGGCGGTCGACGATCTCGCCCAGGGCCAGCATGTCGGCGGTGGACTCGGTCATGGAGACCACCATCACCACGCACATCGAGATGATCGCGGCGAGCTGGAACTGCGGGGCGCCGAAGTGGAACGGGGTCGGGAAGCCGATGACGTCCGCGTCCGCGACCGGGCCGAAGTCCGTGACGCCGAGCGGGATCGCGATCAGGGTGCCGGCGACCAGGCCCAGCAGCACGGCGATCTGCTTGACGAAACCGCGGGTGAAGCGGCGCAGCAGGAGCACGATGAGCAGGGTCACGGCCGCGAGGCCCAGGTTCGTCGCCGAGCCGTAGTCGTGCGCCGCCGGGTTCGGTCCCTGCGCCCAGCCGAAGGCTACGGGCAGCAGCGATATGCCGATGAGGGTGATCACGGAGCCGGTGACGACCGGCGGGAAGAAGCGGACCGCCTTGCAGAAGACGGGGGCCGCGATGAAGCCCAGGAGTCCGGCGACGATGACCGCGCCGAAGATGATCGGCAGGGCGTCGGACTTGTCCTCGGTGGAGGCGACGATCGCGGTCATCGGGGCGACACCGGCGAAGGTGACGCCGTTGACGAACGGCAGCCGGGCGCCGATCTTCCAGATGCCGAGGGTCTGCAGGAAGGTGGCGAGGCCCGCGGTGAACAGGCAGGCGCCGGTGAGGAAGGTCAGGTCGGTGGCGGAGAGGCCGATGGCCGCGCCGACGATCAGGGGTGGGGCGACGACTCCGGCGTACATGGCGGCCACGTGCTGCAGGCCGGTCGTCGCCATCTTGAGCGCGGGGAGTTTTTCGTCAACGGGGTGGTCGGCCACGGCGGCGTCCCTCCGGTCGGTTACACGGCTGCGCCCTGTGGCGCCCGTGGGTGTCAAGGAGGTGGTGCGGGTGGTCGTGCGGGACCGGACATGCGGTGAACGGGGGGCCGTTCCGGGGCGCGCCTGTCGACGCGCCCCGGAGACGGCCGCCGTGGGCCCCGCTCGGGTCCACGGCCACCGGCCGGGAGCCGTCCCTCCCGGCCGGAGTCATCGGGGGGTCAGCCCTGTGCGGCGATCCTCGCCAGGCGCCGGGCCTCGTCCCGCGTGGCGCGGGCGATGGCGTCCTCGTCGGCCGTGAGGAGGCGTCCGTCCTCGACGATCTGCCGGCCGTTCACGAAGGAGGCGGTGACGGGGGCGGCCGCGCCGAAGACCAGGGCGGTCACCGGGTCGGCGATGGAGGCGTGGGCGAGGGTGTCCATCCGCCACAGGACCAGGTCGGCGAGCTTGCCGGGCTCCAGGGAGCCGATCTCCGCCGCCCGGCCGAGGACCTGGGCGCCGCCGTGCGTGCCGAGGCGCAGGGCCTGGCGGGCGTTGAGCGCGGCCTCCCGGTGCGCGCCGAGGCGGTTGATGAGGAGGGCGTTGCGCAGCTCGGTGTGGAGTTCGCCGGACTCGTTCGAGGCGGTGCCGTCGACGCCGAGGCCGACCGGGACGCCGGCGGCGAGCATGTCGGGGACGCGGGCGATGCCGGCCGCGAGGCGGGCGTTGGAGGACGGGCAGTGCGCGACGCCGGTCCGCGTCCGGGCGAAGGCGGCGATGTCGGAGTCGTTCATGTGGACGCAGTGCGCCATCCACACGTCCTCGCCGAGCCAGCCGGTGGACTCGAAGTAGTCGGTCGGGCCCATGCCGAACAGTTCGTGGCAGAACTTCTCCTCCTCCACGGTCTCCGAGCCGTGGGTGTGCAGCCGCACGCCGAGCCGGCGGGCCAGTTGGGCGCCGTCGCGCAGCAGCTCGGTGGAGACGGAGAAGGGCGAGCAGGGCGCGACGGCGACCTGGGTCATGGCGTCGAAGGAGGAGTCGTGGTGCTGCCGCACCGTCTCCTCGGTGGCGGCGAGCGCGCCGTCGAGGGTCTCGACGGCGAAGTCCGGGGGCAGGCCGCCGTCCTTCTCGCTGCGGTCCATGGAGCCGCGGGCGAGGGTGAAGCGGACGCCCATGTCGCGGGCGGCGCCGATGATCGCACCGGAGAGGTCGCCGGAGCCGCGCGGGAAGACGTAGTGGTGGTCCATGGCGGTGGTGACGCCGCCGCGGGCCATCATCGCGAGCGAGCCCTGGGCGGCCGCGCGGACCATCGGCTCGTCGATGCGGGCCCAGACCGGATACAGCGCGACCAGCCAGTTGAAGAGGTTGTGGTCCGTGGCCAGGCCGCGGGTGATCCACTGGTAGAAGTGGTGGTGGGTGTTGACCAGGCCGGGGGTCACGAGGTGGCCGGAGGCGTCGATGCGGCGGGCGACGTTCTCCAGGCCCTCGGGGGCGGGGCCCGCGCCGAGGGATTCGATGCGGTTGCCCGCGATGACGACGTGTCCGGAGGCGTACTCGGTGTCGTGCGCGTCGACGGTCGCGATCGCGCAGTTCTCGATGACGATGCGCCGGTCTGCTGCCATGGTTCGTCCTTTGCGCTGATGTGGAGAGGGCACGGCAGGACCCTGGGAGTTTGAGTGCCGTGGCCGGAGAGAGAGGTTCCCCGGCCACGGGTGCCGAAAGAGGGAACGTCAGAGGTTGGTGAGGTCCGCGGGGATCCTCGCCTCACAGCCTTCCCTGAGGATCGTCGCCTCGATCAGGCCGTAGGGTCGGTCGGCGGCGTAGTACACCTCGTTGTCGTTCTTCAGCCCGAACGGCTCCAGGTCGACCAGGAAGTGGTGCTTGTTCGGGAGGGAGAAGCGGACCTCGTCGATCTCGCTGCGGTGGTTGATGATCCGCGCGCCCATCTGGTACAGCGTCTGCTGGAGCGAGAGCGAGTAGGTCTCCGCGAAGGCCTGGAGCATGTGCTTCTTCACCTGCTCGTAGGACTTCTCCCAGTTCGGCATGCGCTCGTCGTCGTCGGTCCAGTTGAACCGCCAGCGGCCGGAGACCTCGGTGGCCAGGATGCGGTCGTAGGCCTCCTTCAGCGTCGTGTACTTGTCCTTGACGTAGCCCCAGAACTCGGAGTTGGTCGAGTTCATCACGACCAGGTCCTTCAGACCGGAGACGACCTCCCACTGCTCACCGTCGTAGGTGATCTGCGTGAGGCGGGTCTCCTGGCCCTTGCGGACGAAGGAGTGCTTGACGTCGTCGGCGCCGATGAACCGCGAGTTGGCGTCGGAGGCCTCGATCCGCTCCCAGGCGTACTCCTCGATGCGGATGCGGGCCCGGTGGATCGGCTCCTGGCTGGTGACGAAGTGCCGGGCGAGGTGGATGCCGAACTGCTCGGCGGACTCGATGCCGTGTTCCTTGGCGAACGCGTACACCGTGTTCTTGGTGGTGTCGGTGGGCAGGACGTTGGCGTTCGAGCCGGAGTAGTGGACCTCGTCCATGTCGCCGCTCAGCGCCACGGACACGTTCAGGTCCTTGATGTGGTGGGTGGCGCCGTCCCGCGTGATCCTGACGACTCGGTTCTCGGCCTTGCCGTACTGGTTCTGTCCCAGCAGGACAGGGCGGCCCGGGCGGGAATTGACGGTCATGTAGCTAGCTCCCTCGGTATACGGAGTAGCCGAACGGGTTGAGCAGCAGCGGTACGTGGTAGTGCTCGCCCGGCACGACGGCGAACGTGATCGCCACCTCCGGGAAGAACACACCGGCGCCGCTGTCCCGATTCGCGGGGGCGTCCTGCTGCGCATCGGCTTGCTTCTTCTCGAAGTACGGTTCGACCGCGAAGTCGAGCCGTACGTGGGTGGTCCCCTCCGGCAGCGCCGGGAGGTCCTTGCACCGGCCGTCCGCGTCGGTCGCGGAACCGCCGAGCGCCTGCCAGTCCGCCGCCCGCCCGGAGCGGGCCGAGAGCCGGACGGCGACGCCCTCGGCGGGGCGGCCTGCGCTGGTGTCCAGGATGTGCGTGGACACGGACGCGGTGGTGCTGGTGCTCATGATCAGGCTTCCTCTTCCACGAGTCGGGCCAGGCGGATGCGGTTGATCTTGCCCAGCTCGGCGCGGACGATCTCGCGCTCCTGCTCCGGCGCGTTGCCGAGCCGCTCCTTGACCGCGTCGCGCATCTGTTCGCCGGTGCGGCCGGTGGCGCAGATCAGGAAGACGTGGCCGAACCTCTCCTGGTAGGCCAGGTTCAGTTCCAGCATCTCCGCCTTCAGCTCCTCGGAGGCGCCGGCCATGCCGCGCTGTTCCCGGGCCGAGGCGGGGTCGCCGGGCTTCGGGCGGCCGATCGGCGGGTGCCCGGCCATCGCCTCCGCGAGGTCCTCGGCGGTCAGCTCGGCCATTGCGGCGTCGCTCGCGGCGTACAGGTCCTCGACGGTGGTGCAGGGGCGGGCGGCGAGCAGGCGCCGGGCCCACGCCGAGGAGGCGCACACCTCGTGGAGCGCGGCGAGGGCCGCGTGCTCCTCGAGCGCGTTGAAACGGGCCAGGCCCGGCGGCGTGGAAGTGGACGTCACGGGAGCCTCCGTGGCCGCGAACGGCCGTCGTGCTGAACGGGCGTGCCGATAGCTAACGCCCTCCCCCGACAGCACGTCAACAGTTTGTTGAAAATTCCGTGTGACGAAACCCGGCGAGGCGGCGAAACCGGGCAGCGGCCCGGTCAGGCCCCCTTTTCACGGTTGAGGTAGTTGTAGACGGTGAAGCGGCTGACGCCGAGGGCGCTCGCCACGGTCTCCACGCCGTGCCGTACGGAGAAGGCGCCGCGCGCCTCCAGTATCCGCACGACCTCCTGCTTGGCCTTGCGGTCCAGGTCGGCCAGCGGCATGCCCTTGCGGCGCTCCATGGCGGCGAGGATGTGGTCCAGGGAGTCGGCGAGCTGCGGCAGCCGCACGGCGACGGCGTCGCGGCCCTCCCAGGACAGGACGACGTCGTCGGGGCCGGCCTCGTCCGGCGGGATCATCTCGCCGCCCATGGCGTCCACCAGCGGCTTGACGGCCGCGATGAACGGCTCGTCCCCCGGGCCGCTCATGCCTCGCCCTCCCCGACCACGTTGACCTGGAGCGTGATCCGGGTGGCGCCCGCCTCCAGGGTCCTGCGCAGCAGGGCGTCCACGGCGGTCAGCACCGGGTCGGCGGCGCCCTCCGCGGTGTTGCCGAAGGGGCCCACGTCCACGGCGTCCAGCTCGGCCGCCTCGACGACCTCCCGGGCCACCACGGCGTGCGCGGGCGCCTCGTCCAGGTCGAAGGGCTCGGTCGTGAACTCCACTCTCAGTCGCACGCGCTCAACCTAACGCGCGGCACGGAGATTCGTGCAGCCCCTTCGACGACCCCACCGCCCGGGCAACGGGACACGGCTCCGGAACCGGTCACCGCGGGCGACGGACCGGTGCGACGGACCCGTGCCGCTGCCGCGTAGAGCAGAGGACGGATCCGTACAGGGAGGGGACAGGGAGATGGCAGGGCGTGTGTTCAAGGGCGGGCTCAAAGGGGCCAGGGGTACGGCTGTGGCGGTGGCCGCTCTGACCGTGCTGACGGCCTCGCAGGCGCCGGGGGCGGCACCGGCCCGGGCTTCGGCACCCGCGCAACAGGCGTCCGGCGGGCACGGGCCGAGCGTGTCCGGCGACAGTCCGTACCGTACGGACCTGCCGCCGCTGCGGGCCCGGAAGGGCGAGGCCCGCCGGGCGCGGGTGTCCGGCGGGGCGTTGCCGGAGACGGTGTTCGCCGCGTACCGGAACGCCGAGGCGGAGCTCGCCCGCACCGCGCCCGGGTGCCGGCTGCGGTGGCAGCTGGCGGCGGCCATCGGCCAGGTGGAGTCCGGGCACGCGCGGGGCGGCCGGGTCACCGCGGACGGTACGACCGTGACCCCCATCCTGGGCCCGCGGCTGGACGGCGCCGGCTTCGCGCTCATCCGGGACAGCGACGGCGGCGCGTACGACCAGGACACCGTGTACGACCGGGCGGTCGGCCCCATGCAGTTCATCCCGTCGACCTGGGCCCGCTGGGGAGCGGACGGCAACGGCGACGGCCGGGCCGACCCGGACAACGTCTTCGACGCCGCGCTCGCCGCCGGCCGCTACCTGTGCGCCGGCGGCCGGAACCTGTCCGAACCGGCCGACCTGGACCGGGCGGTCCTGGGCTACAACCACTCGCGGGCCTATCTGCGCACGGTCCTCGCCTGGTACGCGTACTTCCTGTCGGGGCACCGGGTGGTGCCGGACCGTCCCGGCACGGCCTCGGGACGACCGGAGCCGTCGCGGCCCGCCGCCGCGCCCGAGCCCGCGCCGCGGCCCTCGGCGACACCGTCAGCCCGCCCGAGCGCGCCCCGGCCGCGGACGCCGGCCAAGCCCGCCTCGCCCACCCCGGCCCGGTCCCGTCCGGCGGGCGGCCCGGCGGCGACGGAGGAACCCGCGCTCCCCCTCCCCGGCACCGGCACGGACCTCCCCGGGACCGGTCTGCTGCCCGGGGACGCCCCGCTGACCAGCAACAGTGCGGACTCGATGGCCTCCACCCCCTCCCCAACCGCCGCTACCGGGCGGTAATGTCGCCACCCGCCGGGCGGCACGGGCCCGGCGGGCGAGCACGAAGGGGCCCTCATGGCGACGGACATGCCTGCGGAGACGCATGCGAACACGCCTGCCGGGAGACAGGCGGCGCAGGACCGCTGGGAGCGCATGTGGAGCCACCGCGAGCAGTTGCTCAAGGTGGCCCGGCGCAGGTCGATGAGCCAGGAGGACGCCGAGGACGCCGTGCACGAGGCGATGCTGCGCGCCGCGGAGCGCCCGGACCTGGACGACGAGCGCCTGGGCGCCTGGCTGACGACGGTCACCATGCGGCTGTGCGTCGACCGCTACCGGCAGGTCAACCGCGAGGCGGAGGTGCGCACCAGCCCCACGCTCGTCGCGCCCGGCCCGGCGCCCGTCGACGAGGTGGTGTGCGACCGGGCGGAGGCCCGCTGGCTGGCCGTGCGCAGCGGGGAGCTGCCCGCCCGCCAGGCGGAGGCGCTGCGGCTGAAGTCCGAGGACCTTGACGTCGGCCAGGTCGCCGTGCAGATGGGGCTGAGCTACCGGACCGTGGAGTCGCTGCTGGCCCGGGCCCGCCGCACGCTGCGCGCCTCGCTGGCCGGGACCCTCGGTGCCGTGCTGTTCCTGCTCGGGCGCGGGCGGCCGCACGGCGGCGGGAAGACCCAGGCGGTGGCGGTGGCCTCGACGGCGGCGACGCTGGTGGTGGCGGGGGTGCTGGTGCTGCCCTACGCGCTCGACGGTGACGGGGACGGCCCGGCTCCGCGGCCGGCCGTGGCCTCCCCGGGCGCGGCGACGGTGCTCCGGCCCGACGGCAGCGACCGGGTGTCCGTTCCGCGGCCCACCGGGTCCCCGGCCGTCCCGTCCCGGCCGGAGCCCCAGGCGTCGCCCGCCGACGGCTCGCTGCTGCCGCTGTCCGTGCCGGACCTGCCGGAGGTCTCCCCGCTGCCGGAGCTGTCGGCTCCGGGGGTGCCGGACGTGCCCGAGCTGCCGGCTCTCCCCGACGTGCCGGTCGAGCCGGCCGTCCCCACGGTCCCGTCCGTCACCGCCGTCCCGTCCGCTCCCCCGGTGCCGTCCGTTCCGCCGCTCCCCTCGGAGACTCCCGCCCTGCCGGGCTCTCCGACGGCCGTTCCCACCCCGAGCGCGCTCCCGTAACGGCGCCCGCTCCCGTAACGGCGCCCGCCGAGCCGCCCGGAAATCCGTCCGAAAAAAATCGGCCTTCGCCGCGACGGACGTCCCGCCCCTCCCCGTAGAGCAGATGTCGGAGCTGCTCCACGGCTGAAGGGTGAACCGGATGGGTGTCGAGATCTGTGTGGAAGGGCTGACCAAGTCCTTCGGTCACCAGGTCATCTGGCAGGACGTCTCGCTGACGCTGCCCGCCGGGGAGGTCTCGGTCCTGCTCGGCCCCTCCGGCACGGGCAAGTCGGTGTTCCTCAAGACGCTCGTCGGGCTGCTGAAGCCGGAGCGCGGCTCGATCACGATCCAGGGCCGCGACCTCACCCGGCTCCGCGAGCACGAGCTGTACGAGGTGCGCAAGCTGTTCGGCGTGCTGTTCCAGGACGGCGCGTTGTTCGGCTCGATGAACCTGTACGACAACATCGCCTTCCCGCTGCGCGAGCACACCCGCAAGCCCGAGAGCGAGATCCGGCGCATCGTGCTGGAGAAGATGGACATGGTCGGGCTGATCGGCGCCGAGGGGAAGCTGCCCGGCGAGATCTCCGGCGGGATGCGCAAGAGGGCCGGGCTCGCCCGGGCGCTCGTCCTCGACCCGGAGATCATCCTCTTCGACGAACCCGACTCGGGCCTCGACCCGGTGCGCGTGGCCTACCTCAACCAGCTCATCGTCGACCTGAACGCGCAGATCGACGCGACCTTCCTGATCGTCACGCACGACATCGCCTCGGCGCGCCAGGTCCCGGACAACATCGGGCTGCTGTTCCGCCGCGAGCTGGTGATGTTCGGGCCCCGCGAACGGCTGCTGGCCAGTGAGGAGCCGGTCGTGCGGCAGTTCCTGAACGGCCGGATGCAGGGGCCGATCGGCATGGCGGAGGAGAAGGACGCGGCGCAGGTCGAACAGGAGCTGGCGCAGCTCACCGAGGCGCCCGTGGTGCGGGAGCCGACGCCCCGCCTGCTGCCGGGCCCCGGCATCGTCCGCCCGCCGCGCTGGCAGGCGATCGCGAGACGCGAGGCCGAGCTGCACCGCAGAGAGGGGGCGGACGCGTGAGCCTGTCACCGACCGGGGCACTGCGGCACTCGGGACACCTGTTCGCGATGGCGCTGGACGTCGTGCGGACCCTGCCCCGGCGCCCGTTCCAGACACGGGAGTTCATCCAGCAGGCGTGGTTCGTCGCGAGCGTCACGATCCTGCCGACGGCCCTCGTCTCGATCCCCTTCGGCGCGGTCATCGCGCTGCAGATCGGCAGCCTGACCCGGCAGCTCGGCGCCCAGTCCTTCGCCGGTGCCGCGTCGGTGCTCGCGGTGCTGCGGGAGGCCTCGCCGATCGTCACCGCGCTGCTGATCGCGGGCGCGGGCGGCACGGCGATCTGCGCGGACCTCGGAGCACGCAAGATCCGCGACGAGATCGACGCCATGCAGGTCCTCGGCATCGACCCCATCCACCGGCTCGTCGTACCCCGGGTGCTGGCCTCGATGCTGGTGGCCGTGCTGCTCAACGGCCTGGTGTCGGTGGTCGGCGTCGCGGGCGGCTACTTCTTCAACGTGGTCCTGCAGAACGGCACCCCGGGCGCCTACCTCGCCTCCTTCACCACGCTCGCGCAGCTCTCCGACCTGTGGGCGGCCGAGATCAAGGCGCTGGTGTTCGGGGCGATCTCGGCGATCGTCGCCTCGTACAAGGGGCTCACGGCGAAGGGCGGGCCCAAGGGCGTGGGCGACGCCGTCAACCAGTCGGTGGTGATCACGTTCATGTTGCTGTTCGTGACGAACTTCGTGATGACCGCCGTGTACTTCCAAGTCGTTCCGCAGAGGGGCTGAGGCATGGCGCTGTTGCACCGGCTGGAGGAGCTGGGCACCCAACTGTCCTTCTACGGGCGCTCCCTGGCCTGGACCGGCCGCACCCTGCGCCGCTACAAGAAGGAGATCCTGCGGCTGCTCGCCGAGGTCAGCTTCGGGCGCGGCGCACTCGCGGTCGTCGGCGGCACGGTCGGCGTGATCGCCTTCCTGTCGTTCTTCACCGGCACCGAGGTCGGCCTCCAGGGCTACGCGGCCCTCAACCAGCTCGGCACCTCCAACTTCGTGGCGTTCCTGTCGGCGTACTTCAACACCCGGGAGATCGCCCCGCTGGTGGCCGGGCTCGCGCTGTCCGCGACGGTCGGCGCCGGGTTCACCGCCCAGCTCGGCGCGATGCGGATCAGCGAGGAGACCGACGCGCTGGAAGTGATGGGCGTGCCCTCGCTGCCGTTCCTCGTCACCACCCGGATGATCGCCGGGTTCGTCGCGGTCATCCCGCTGTACGTGGTCGGGCTGCTGTCCTCGTACCTGGCCGCCCGGACCATCACCACCGTCTACTACGGGCAGTCGACGGGCACCTACGACCACTACTTCCACCAGTACCTGCCGCCGGTCGACGTGCTCTGGTCCTTCGGCAAGGTGATCGTCTTCGCCGTGCTGATCATCCTGGTGCACTGCTACTACGGCTACTACGCGAGCGGCGGACCGGCCGGTGTCGGTGTCGCGGTGGGCCGCGCGGTCCGGACGTCGATCGTCGCCATCAACGTCCTGGACTTCTTCCTGAGCCTCGCGATCTGGGGCGCGAGCACGACCGTGCGGATCGCGGGGTGAGGCCGATGAGAACCGTCCGACTGCGCCTGTACGGCCTGGCCTTCCTCGCCGTGCTCGCGCTGCTGCTGTCGCTCGCGGTGGCCGTCTACCGGCAGGCGTTCACGCCGGTGGTGCGCATCACGCTGGAGGCCGACACGCTGGGCAACCAGCTGGAGCCGCGCGCCGACGTCAAGCTGCGCGGGCTGCTGGTCGGCGAGGTGCGCGAGGTGCGCGCCGACGGTGCGAAGGCGACGCTCGGCATCGCGCTCAAGCCGGAGTACGTCACGCACATCCCGGCGGACGTGCACGCCCGGCTGCTGCCCAAGACGCTGTTCGGCGAGAAGTACGTCGACCTCGTGGCGCCCGCCCGCTCCGGGTCCTCCCCGGCCCGGCCGATCCGCGCCGGGGACGTCATCACGCAGGACCGCACCAAGGCGGGCATGGAGGTGCAGCGGCTGCTGAACGACCTGCTGCCGCTGCTGCGCACGGTCGAACCCGGGAAACTCAACGCCACGCTCTCGGCGTTCGCCACCGCGCTGGAGGGCCGGGGCGACCGCATCGGCGACAACCTGACCCGGGTCGAGGGCTATCTGCGCCGGCTCAACCCGCATCTGCCGTCCCTGGAGGAGGACATCGCGCGCTTCGCCGACGTCGCGGAGGTGTACGGCGACGCCGCCCCCGACCTGATGAGGATCCTGCGCAACACCGTCACCACCAGCCGGACCCTCGTCGAGGAGCGGGACCGGCTGGCCGCGGCGCTGCGGACGACCACGACGGCCGCGGGCACCGCGCGGGGCGTCCTGGACGACAACGGCGACCGGCTCATCACCCTCGGCCGGGTCTCCCGGCCCACGCTGGAGCTGTTCGCCCGCTACTCGCCCGAGTACCCGTGCCTGCTGGACGGCCTGGTGCGGCAGGAGAAGGCGTCCGAGGACGCGTTCCGGGGCGGCGCGATGCGGATCACCCTGGAGGTCGTCCGGCCGCAGGGCGCGTACCGGCCCGGTGAGGAGCCGCGCTACGCCGACCGGTCGGGGCCGGACTGCCGGGGCCTGCCGAGTCCGCCCGTGCCGGGGCCGAAGCCCAAGCTGGACGACGGCACGTCGGCCGGGAGTCCGAGCGGCGGCGCGCCACCCGGCCAGGTGTCCTCGACCGGCGCCGAGCAGCGGGCCGTCGGCTCGCTCGTGGCGCCCGTCCTGGGTGTGCCCGCCGACGAGGTGCCGCCCGTGGCGACCCTGCTGTTCGGACCGCTGGCCCGCGGAACGGCGGTGAGCGTCGCATGAGCACGTCGACGGCACGCCGGACGGCCGCCCCGCTGGTCAAGTTCGGCCTCTTCGCGCTGGTGACGATCACGGCGACCGCCCTGCTCGCCGCCACCATCGTCAACCTCTCCTTCACCCCGGAGCACACCTACCGGGCGGTGTTCAGCGACGTCACCGGCCTGGAGGAGGGCGACGACATCCGGGTGGCCGGCGTGCGGGTCGGTGAGGTCGAGGACATCCGGATCAAGGACCGGACGCTCGCCGAGGTCAGCTTCACGGTGCGCGAGGACAGGCCGCTGCTCACCGGCACCCGCGCGGTCGTCCGCTACCGCAACCTGGTCGGGCAGCGCTACGTCGCCCTGACCGAGGGCGCGGGAGACGGCACCCGGCTGCGGCCCGGCGGCACGATCCCGCTGTCGCGGACCCAGCCGGCGCTGGACCTCGACGCGCTGCTGAACGGCTTCAAGCCGCTGTTCGCCGCGCTCAGCCCGAAGGACGTCAACCAGCTCGCCACCGAGATCATCAGGACCCTCCAGGGCGAGGGCGGCACGGTCAACAGCCTGCTCGCGCACACCGCGTCGCTCACGACGACCCTGGCGGACCGCGACCGGCTGATCGGCTCCGTGATCGACAACCTCAACACCGTGCTGGCCACCCTCGACAAGCGCGGCGCCCGCTTCTCCGGGCTGCTCAAGCAGCTGCGGCGGGTGATCTCGGGGCTGTCCGCCGACCGCAAACCCATCGGGGAGTCGCTGGTGAGCATCGGCGACCTGACCGAGGCCACCTCCGGGCTGCTCCGCGACGCCCGCCCGCCGCTCAAGGACGACATCGCGGAGCTGGCCGATCTCACCGGAACGCTGAACAGGAACGAGAAGACCGTGGAGGGCGTGCTGAAGCGGCTGCCGAACAAGCTCGACGAGCTGACGGGGACGGCGTCCTACGGCTCGTGGTTCAACTTCTACCTCTGCGACTTCGACGGCCGGATCGTGCTGCCGAAGACGAAGCAGGTGCTCACTCCCGAGCTGCACGTGGCGAGGGCGAGGTGCGGCGCATGAGCCCGCGTCTCCTCCGGCGGCGGCGACGCCGCCCCGAGCCCTTGATGAAGGTGCGGATCCAGCCGCCGAAGCTGCCGTGGCCCCGGCTGCGCCGGCCGCGGGCGAAGGCGTTCC
This sequence comes from Streptomyces olindensis, assembly GCF_040645895.1. NCBI lineage: Bacteria > Bacillati > Actinomycetota > Actinomycetes > Kitasatosporales > Streptomycetaceae > Streptomyces > Streptomyces olindensis. The sequence continues at coordinate 59,116 of NZ_JBEYZD010000037.1, forward strand.
GCGACCGCAACCCCGTGGTGATCGGCGCCGCCGGCCTCACCGCCCTGGCCATGCTGACGCTGGCCGCGTTCAACGCCGACAGCCTGCCGCTCATCGGCGGCGGCACGACGTACAGCGCCGCCTTCTCGGAGGCGGGCGGGCTCAAGCCGGGCGACGAGGTGCGGATCGCCGGGGTCAAGGTCGGCAAGGTCGAGGAGGTCGGCCTGGACGGCGACCACGTCCAGGTCACCTTCAAGGTCAAGGGCGACCCCGGCCTCGGCACCGACACCGGCGCGTCCATCCGGGTCAGGACCATCCTCGGCGCGAAATACCTCGCCCTGCACCCCGAGGGGCCGGGCCGGCTGGAGCCGGGCAGCGAGATCCCGCTGCGCCGGACCGTGTCGGCGTACGACGTCGTGCAGGCCTTCAGCGACCTGACGACCACGACCGAGGAGGTCGACACGGAGCGGCTCGCGAAGGCCCTGGACACCGTCTCCACCACCTTCCGGGACTCGCCCGCCGAGGTGCGGGCCTCCATCAGGGGGCTGTCGAGGATCTCCCGGACGGTGGCCTCGCGCGACAAGGAGCTGCGCGAGCTCCTCGACCACGCCAAGGGGGTCACCGGGGTGCTGGCCGACCGCTCCGAGGACTTCTCCGCGCTGGTCGAGGACGGCGACAAGCTGTTCAAGGAGATCGCCAAGCGGCGCGCCGCGATCCACAGGCTCCTCAAGAGCTCCGCCGCCCTCGGCATCCAGCTCTCCGGGCTGGTCGAGGACAACCGCGCGGAGATCGGGCCCGCCCTGAAGGGCCTGAACACGTTCGTCGCGATGCTCGAACGCAACCAGCGGAGCCTGGACCGCAGCGTGCGGCTGCTCGCCCCGTACGTGCGGGTCTTCAGCAACACCCTCGGCAACGGCCGCTGGTTCGACTCCTACGTCCAGAACCTGGTGGCCGCTCCGGTGGTGCCACGCACGGGAGGCACCCGATGACCGGACGTCTCAAGGCCGTCGCCCTGGTCACCGCGCTCGCGGTCGCCGCCGCGCTCGCCGTCGTGCTGTGGCCGCAGGCCGACCCGGTCCGGGTCACGGCCTACTTCCCGCGCACCGTCGGCATCTACCCCGGCTCGGACGTGCGCGTCCTCGGCGTCCGCATCGGCGAGGTCAGGAGCATCACGCCCGAGGGCGACCGGGTGCGCGTCGAGCTGGAATACGACCAGGAGCGCAGGGTGCCGGCCGACGCGCAGGCGGCGATCATCAACTCCTCGGTGGTCAGCGACCGGTATGTGCAGCTGCTGCCGGTGTACCGGAAGGGCCCGGTGCTGCGGGACGGCGCCGTCATCCCCGAGTCGCGCACCGCCGTCCCGGTCGAACTGGACCGGATCTTCGACAGTCTGCACACCACGTCCGAGGCGCTCGGCCCCAAGGGCGCCAACCAGGACGGCTCCCTGGCGCGACTGCTGGGCGTGAGCGCGGACAACCTCGAAGGGCAGGGCCGGAACCTGAACCGGACGGTGGAGGACCTCTCCCGGGCGGTCACCACGCTGTCCGACGGCCGCGGCGACCTGTTCGGCACCGTGCGCAACCTCCAGGTCTTCACGGCCGCGCTGGCCGCCGACGACCAGGACGTGCGGTCGTTCAACAAGAGCCTCGCCGAGGTGGCCGGGCAGCTGGCCGGGGAGCGCAAGGACCTCGCGGCGGCACTGAAGTACCTGGCGAAGGCGCTCGGTGACGTGGCCGACTTCGTGAAGAAGAACAAGAAGACGCTGGCCGCGGACGTCAAGGGCCTGAGCAAGGTCACCAAGGTGCTCGTCACCCAGCGGGCCGCCCTGGAGGAGCTGCTGGAGGTGGCGCCCACCGGGCTGTCCAACCTGCAGAACGCCTACAACCCGGCCGCCGGCACCCTCGACACCCGCAACAACGCACAGCATCCGCAGGACCCGGCCGCCCTGCTGTGCTCCCTGCTCCGGACCACCGGCGACGAGGGCGGCCGGAACCCCGACTGCGCCGAACTCAGGAAACTCTTCGGCTCCCTGCCCGAGGTGCCGAAGGCCCCCGCGGTGCCGGGCGCCGGGACGGTCGACCGGAGCCTCGGCGGAATCCTGGAGGGCCGCGCATGAGCACCCCGCGCAGGAATACGCCGCGCACGGTCCGGCTGGTCGCCTGGACGGCGTCCGGTTCGCTGCTGCTGACCGGCTGCGGCTTCAACGGCTGGTACGACGTGCCGCTGCCCGGCGGCGCCGCCGCGGACGGCCGTGCCTACCACGTCACGGTCGAGTTCCGGGACGTCCTGGACCTGGTGCCGCAGTCCGCGGTCAAGGTCGACGAGGTCACGGTGGGCGCCGTCGAGAAGGTCGAGCTGGACGGCTGGCACGCCCGGGTCCGGCTGCGGGTCGCCGACCACGTGAAGCTGCCCGGCAACGCGGTCGCCGAGCTGCGGCAGACCAGCATGCTCGGCGAGAAGTACGTGGCGCTGTCCGCCCCTGCGGGCACCGCCCCCGTGGGCCGGCTGGGCAACGGCGACCTGATCCCGCTGTCCCGCAGCGGCCGCAACGCGGAGGTCGAGGAAGTGCTGTCCGCCCTCTCCGCGCTCCTCAACGGCGGCGGGGTCGCCCAGCTCAAGACGATCACCGTGGAGCTGAACAAGGCCCTGGAGGGCCGCGAGAACCGGGTCAAGTCGCTGCTCGGGGAACTGGACACCTTCCTCGGCGGGCTGGACGGCCGGCGCAAGGACATCATCCGCGCGCTCAAGGGCATCGACCGGCTGGCCGAGCGCCTCGCCAAGGAGAAGAAGACCATCGCCACGGCCGTCGACACCATGCCGCCCGCGCTGAAGGTCCTCGCCGACCAGCGGCGCGACCTGACGAAGATGCTCACCGCCCTGTCCGAACTCGGCAAGACGGGCACGAAGGTGGTCAACGCCTCGCGGGACGACACGGTCGCCGATCTGAAGCGGCTCCGCCCGATCCTGCAACAGCTGAACGAGGCCGGCGACGACCTGCCCAACTCGCTGGAACTGCTGACGACCTACCCGTTCCCGCGCAACGCGGTGGACGCCGTCAAGGGCGACTACGTCAACCTCAGGGTGACCGCCGACCTGGATCTGGCGGGCCTGTACGGCAACCTCGCCGACGAGCCCCGCGACGGCGGCGGCTCCGGCGGGCCGAAGCCCCCGGAACTGCCCGACGCGCCGGACCTGCCCGAGCTCCCGGAGGTGCCCCGGGTGCCGGTGCCGACCGCGCCGGACACCCCGGACCTGCCGGACACGCCCGTCGAGCCCTCGGCCCCCTCGGACGGCGGTCCCCTGTGTCCGCCGGTGTGCACCGCGGCCTACGGCCCTCCGGCCGGCTCCCACCGCCTCCCGCCGGGGATCGACCTCGATCTGGCGGAGCTCCTGCTGAAGGGGATACAGCCGTGATCACGCGTACGGTCAAGGCCCAGCTGCTCGCCTTCGCCACCGTCACCGCCGTCGGCGTGTCGTACGTCGGCGCCGAGTACACCGGCCTGGTGGACGGCCTGCTCGACCGGGGCTACACCGTGCGGGCCGACTTCGCCGACTCCGGCGGCATCTTCTCCGGCGCCGAGGTCACCTACCGCGGCGTGCCGGTGGGCCGGGTGGGCGAACTGCGGCTCTCCGCCTCCGGTGTGTCGGTGACCCTGGACATCGAGGACGGCGCGCCACGGATCCCCTCGGACACCCTCGCGGTGGTGGCGAACCGCTCGGCGGTGGGCGAGCAGTACGTCGACCTGCAACCGCGCCGCACCAGCGGCCCATACCTGCTGGACGGCAGCACGATCCCGCGCGAGCGCACCCGGGTGCCACTGCCCGTCACGGACATGGTCGTCAGCCTGGACCGGCTGGTGAACTCCGTCGGCCGGGACGATCTGCGGATCACCGTCGACGAACTGGGCGAGGCCTTCGCGGGGACGGGGCCGCGGCTGAGCCGCCTGGTGGACTCGGGCAACGCGCTCGTCGAGTCGGCGTCCGACTCGCTGCCGGAGACGATCAGGCTCATCGAGGACTCGCGCACCGTGCTCAAGACGCAGACCGACCAGGGCTCGTCCATCAAGTCGTTCTCCCGCGACCTGGCCGCGCTCACCGCTCAGCTGAAGTCGAGCGACGGGGACCTGCGCCGGCTGATCGGCAACGCGCCGCCCGCCGGGGTCGAGGTCAACTCGCTGCTGAAGTCCCTCCGGCCGGACCTGCCGGTCCTGCTGGCCAACCTCATCAGCGGCGGCCAGGTGACACTGGCCCGGCTGCCCGGCGTGGAGCAGGCCCTGGTCACCTTCCCGGTGGCGGTCGCGGGCAGCCACACCGTCATCCCCGGCGACGGGACCACCCACTTCGGCCTCGTCCTCAACGCCGACGACCCGCCGGCCTGCACCCAGGGGTACGACACGCGGTGGCGCGACCCCTCGGACACGAGCAGGCGCCCGGCGAACACCGACGCGCGCTGCACCGCCCCGCGCGGCAGCGACACCTCGGTGCGCGGCGCCCAGAACGCCCCCGGCGCCCCGGGCCGTTCCGGCGGCGCGGACCGGGCGGCGTACGTCGCCCCGTACGACCCGGAGACCGGTACCGCCACCGGCCCGGACGGAACGCCCGTCGAGATCGGCTCGACGGGCGGCGAACAGACCGTGTTCGGAAAGGACTCGTGGCAATGGCTGCTCGTCGGACCGATGGCATGAGCGGGGGCCTTCGCCCGCTGACCGGCGGCCCGCTCCCGCGGGCCGTGCGACCGCTGCGGCGGCTGATCGCCGGGCGGGCGGACACCCGTCGCCGCACGGCGCCCGGGGCCGGGGAACGCGCCGCGCCGGCCGGGGACCGCGCCGTGCCGGCCGGGCGCCGGCGGGCGCTGTCGGCGGGGCTCGCCACGGCGACCGTCCTGACCACGGCGTCGGCGCTCTGGCTGGGCTTCCAGGTGCACGAGCAGCGGGCGGCCGAACAACGCCGCCAGGACATCCTGGCGGCGGCCCGGCAGTCGGCGCTGAACTTCACCTCGCTCGACTACCGGCGCTACGACCGCGACAGCGGCAACGTGCTGAAGGGCGCCACGGGCGACTTCAAGAAGCAGTTCGCCGCGCAGACCGAGGAGCTGACCGAGCTCGTCGCCCGGAACAAGTCGGTGTCCGAGGGCCAGGTCCTCGAAGCGGGCCTCGTGCGCTCCGGCGCGCGGACGGCCCGGGTCCTGGTGGTCGCCGACAGCAAGGTGACCAACACCGCCGTGCCGAAGGGGGAGGCACGCACGTACCGCCTGCAGCTCGACCTCGTCCTGGAGGGCGGCCGCTGGCTGACCTCCGACGTCGAGTTCGTCGGCTGACCACCCGTCCCGCATCGAGGCCCCGAGGAGACAGACCGTGGCGAATCCGACCACCCGAGGCCGCGGCGCCGGTTCCCCCGCCCGCCGCACCATGACCGCGGCCGCCCGCGCGGCGGCCAAGCGCACGCAGCGCGGGGAGCACGCGGAACGCACCGAGCGCGTGGCGCCGGAGCGGCAGCGGTCCGGACGGACCGTGCTCGTCGAGGCACCGGACGCCGGCTGGGACGACCCGCCCGAGCCGTCACGGGAGTTCGCGGAGGCCGTGGCGGCGGCCGAGCCGACCGGACCGGCCGGGCGCACGGACCCGGCCGGGCGCACCGCCACGGCCGATCGCACCACCGCGGCCGAGCCCGCCGACGTGGCCGAGCGGACCACCGTGGCCGAGCACACCACCGTGGCCGAGCCCGCCGACGCGGCCGGCGCCGGTGCGGGGGCGTCGCGCCTGTGGCGGAGGCCGCTCGCCCTCGCGCTCGCCGTCCTGCTCCTGGCCGGTCTGGTCGCGGGTGCCGTGCTCGGCCGCCAGTACCTGGACGGACGGCAGGCCGGGCAGGCCCGGCAGCAGGCCCTCGCGGCGGCCCGGACGGCGGCACCGGTCGTCCTGTCGTACGACTACCGGCACCTGGAGCGCGACTTCGCCCGGGCGCGCACCCATCTGACCGGGAAGTTCGCCGAGGAGTACCGCAGGACCACGAAGGCGGTGGTCGGGCCGACCGCGCGGAAGTACCACGGGGTGGTGAAGGCGACGGTCGCGGACCCGGCGGGCGGCGGCGACCCGGCGGCCTCCGTCGTGTCGGCCTCGGCGGACCGGGCCGTCGTCCTGCTCTTCGTCAACCAGGTCACCCGAAGCACCCAGGTCACGGGGTCCCGGGTGGACCTGAACCGGGTGCGCATGACCCTGACCCGCACCTCCGAGGGCTGGAAGGTGAGCACCGTCGACGCGCTGTGAACCTCCCCGGCCCACGCGCCCCCGCGCCTCCCGCGCGGGGGCGCTTTTTCGCGTGGGCTCTTGACAGCCCTTCCCGGCCACAGGCAATCTTCCATTAAGCAGAAACACGATTCCGCGATACGGAATTACAGTCTGCCAGGAACTGAACTACCAGGAAGGGAGCGCCGCCCCCGATGGGATTCGCAGACCAGCGCTTCAACGTCAACCTGTCGATCCTCTTCACGGAACTCCCGCTCCTGGAGCGCCCCGCGGCCGCCGCCGCGGCCGGCTTCACCGCGGTCGAGCTGTGGTGGCCCTGGACCGACACGCCCACCCCCGAGCAGTCCGAGCTCGACGCCCTCAAGCGGGCGATCGAGGACGCGGGCGTACAGCTCACCGGCCTGAACTTCTACGCCGGGCAGCTCCCCGGTCCGGACCGCGGCGCCCTGTCGGTCCCCGGCGCGGAGTCGGAGCGGTTCCGCGCCAACATCGACGTGGCCGCCGGCTTCGCCGCCTCACTGGGCTGCACGGCGCTCAACGCCCTGTACGGCAACCGCGTCGAGGGCGTGGACCCGGCCGAGCAGGACGCGCTCGCGCTGGAGAACCTGGCCCTGGCGGCGCGGGCGGCCGACCGGATCGGCGCGGTCCTGCTGATCGAGGCACTGAACAAGCCCGAGTCGCCGCTGTACCCCCTGGTGTCGGCCCCGGCGGCCGTGGGCGTCGTCGACAAGGTCAACGAGGCCACGGGGCTGGGCAACGCCCGCTTCCTCATGGACCTGTACCACCTGTCCATGAACGGCGAGGACCTGCCGGCGGTGATCGAGCGGTACGCCGCGCAGACCGGCCACGTCCAGATCGCCGACAACCCGGGCCGCGGCGCGCCGGGGACGGGCTCGCTGCCCCTCGAAGACCTCCTCGACCAGCTGGCCAAGGCGGGTTACGACGGCTGGGTCGGACTCGAGTACAAGCCGGGCGACCGCCCGAGCGCCGAGGCCTTCGACTGGCTGCCCCGCTGACCCCCATCCACCTGAAAGGCACCCCCGTCATGAGCAACCTCCCCAAGATCGCCTGGATCGGCCTCGGCATCATGGGCTCCCCCATGTCCGAGAACCTGATCAAGGCGGGCTACCAGGTCACCGGCTACACGCTGGAGCAGGACAAGCTGGACCGCCTGGCCGCCGCCGGCGGCACGGCCGCCGGTTCGATCGCCGAGGCCGTCCGGGACGCCGACGTCGTCATCACGATGGTGCCCGCCTCCCCGCAGGTCGAGGCCATCGCCTACGGCCCCGACGGCATCCTGGAGAACGCGCGGTCCGGCGCCCTGCTGATCGACATGTCCTCGATCACCCCGCAGACCTCGATCGACCTCGCCGAGGCCGCCGCGGACAAGGGCATCCGCGTGCTGGACGCCCCGGTGTCCGGCGGTGAGGCCGGCGCGATCGAGGCCGTGCTGTCCATCATGGTCGGCGGCGAGCAGGCCGACTTCGACCAGGCGAAGCCGGTCCTCGAGGCGCTCGGCAAGACCATCGTGCTGTGCGGCCCGCACGGCTCCGGCCAGACCGTGAAGGCCGCCAACCAGCTGATCGTCGCCGTGAACATCCAGGCGTGCGCCGAGGCCGTGGTCTTCCTGGAGAAGTCCGGCGTGGACCTGAAGGCGGCCCTGGACGTCCTCAACGGGGGCCTGGCCGGCTCGACCGTGCTGACCCGCAAGAAGGACAACTTCCTCGCCCGCGACTTCAAGCCGGGCTTCCGCATCGACCTGCACCACAAGGACATGGGCATCGTCACGGACGCCGCCCGCACCGTCGGCGCGGCCCTGCCCGTCGGCGCGGTGGTCGCCCAGCTGGTCGCGTCCCTGCGCGCGCAGGGCGACGGCGGCCTGGACCACTCGGCGCTGCTGCGGGCCGTGGAGCGGCTCTCCGGCGCCCAGGTCTGACCCTCGTAGATCCCGAGGGTCCCCCCTACCCCGGGCGGCGCCGCCGCTGACACCTGTCCTGTCGCGCCCAGAGGGGCGGCGCCGCCCGGTTCAGCCATGCCCATTGCTTCAACAAACTGTTGACGCCCCGATCGCCCGACCCTAGGCTCCACGAAGCGGAAACATTTTTCCGCTGCCCTCTCGTACGGAAGGTCACGATGTCGCAGCGCGTGCTCACCACCGAGTCCGGCGCCCCCGTCGCCGACAACCAGAACTCCGCCACCGCCGGCGTCGGCGGCCCGCTCCTGCTCCAGGACCAGCACCTGCTGGAGAAGCTCGCGCGCTTCAACCGCGAGCGCATCCCGGAGCGCGTGGTGCACGCCCGCGGCTCGGGCGCGTACGGCCACTTCGAAGTCACCGACGACGTCACGGACTTCACGCACGCCGACTTCCTGAGCACGGTCGGCGGGCGCACCGAGGTGTTCGTCCGCTTCTCCACCGTGGCCGACTCGCTGGGCGGCGCGGACGCGGTCCGCGACCCGCGCGGTTTCGCGGTGAAGTTCTACACCGAGGAGGGCAACTACGACCTCGTCGGCAACAACACCCCGGTGTTCTTCATCAAGGACCCCATCAAGTTCCCGGACTTCATCCACTCGCAGAAGCGGGACCCGTTCACGGGCCGTCAGGAGCCGGACAACGTCTGGGACTTCTGGGCGCACTCCCCCGAGGCCACGCACCAGGTGACCTGGCTGATGGGCGACCGCGGCATCCCTGCCTCGTACCGGCACATGAACGGCTACGGCTCGCACACCTACCAGTGGACCAACAGCCGGGGCGAGGCGTTCTTCGTCAAGTACCACTTCAAGACCAACCAGGGCATCCGCTGCCTGAGCGGCGAGCAGGCCGCCGAGCTCGCGGGCAAGGACCCGAACTCGCACCAGACGGACCTGCTCCAGGCCATCGAGCGGGGCGTGCACCCGTCCTGGACTCTGTACGTGCAGCTGATGCCCGCGGCCGAGGCGGCGGAGTACCGCTTCAACCCGTTCGACCTGACCAAGGTGTGGCCGCACCAGGACTACCCGCTCCGGCGCGTGGGCCGGCTGGTGCTGGACCGCAACCCGGACAACGTCTTCGCCGAGGTCGAGCAGGCCGCCTTCTCCCCGAACAACTTCGTGCCGGGCATCGGCCCCTCGCCCGACAAGATGCTCCAGGGCCGCCTGTTCGCCTACGCGGACGCCCACCGCTACCGCCTGGGCGTCAACCACACGCAGCTGGCCGTCAACGCGCCCCGGGCCACGACCGCCGAGAACTACGGCCGGGACGGCCTCATGGCGTCCAACCCGCAGGGCCGGTACGCGAAGAACTACGAGCCGAACTCCTACGACGGCCCGGTCGAGACCGGCCGGCCGCTGTCGGCCCCGCTCGCGGTGCACGGCCACACGGGCACCCACGCGGCGCCCCTGCACACCAAGGACGACGACTTCTTCCAGGCGGGCGAGCTGTACCGGCTGATGTCCGCCGAGGAGAAGTCCCGCCTGGTCGCGAACATCGCCGGCGGCCTGTCCCAGGTCTCCCGCGACGACGTGATCGAGAAGAACCTCGCGCACTTCCACGCCGCCGACCCCGAGTACGGGCGGCGCGTGGAGGAGGCGGTCCGCGCCCTGCGCGAGGACTGAACTCCCTGACCGCGTCCGACCGCCCGGGGCGACCCGGATGAGGGGTGGTCGCCCCGGGCACGGACGCGGGCAGGGCGCGGACCGCGGCGGAGTGTGAGCCAGTGCGGTGGTGAAGGTGCAGGGACCGGCTTCTCGACCCGAGGGAAGTCCGCTCCGGGCTCCGTCACACCCGCCGCGGTCCCAGTACCTGCCCCCCTCAGACCCCGTCCGGCGGCGCGAATGTCCCGTCGCGCCCAGCCTCGCGCCGCCGGACGGCCAGCCCGTTCCAGGGTGCGGAACCGCCCGCGCGGCAGCAGCCTGAAGGCATGGCACATCCAACCGAGCACCCGCACGTCGTGGTCCATGCTCCCGCCCTGGACGGATCGCGGCGGGTCACGCTGGGCGACGAACCCCTGGGCATCGCCACCCATGTCGACGACGTGGCGGAGATCCTGCGGCTGGCCGACCTCTACGTGACGGACGTCGAGGAGACCGACCTCGTCGAGTGGCAGGGCGGCGGCCCGGACGACTGGCCGGGACTCTCGGAGCACCACGGCACCTGAGCGCGTACGGCACCGGTCGTACTCCCCGTACGGCACCCTCAAATCAACCTCTGAACCCGGCCCCGGGGGCTTCAACAGCCCCCGGGGCCGGGCACATTCTCGGCACACGGGACCCGCCGGCACGGGGGCGGCGGGCCCCGGCACGGGGGTGAAGCCATGAGCGACGGTACGGCGGTCCGGCTGGAGCCGCACGAGATCGCACTGCTGGGGGACGGCCCGCGGGCCGCCGTCACCGTCGCCGTGGTGGACCTGCATCTGCGGGGCCTGCTGGAGGCCGATCGGCCCGGGACGATGCGGCGGGGCATCGGGGACGCCGTGGCGGGCGAGCGGCCCCCGTCCCCTCTGGCGGAGGCGGTGCACACGTGCCTGCGCGAGCCCGCCGGGCTGAAGACCCTGGTGAAGGACCGCGACATCCGGCTGGCGGTCGCGCTGACGCGCATCCCGCTCGCGGACGCCGGGCTGCTGCGCTACCCGCTGCTCGGCCCGACGCGCGCCGCCCGCCGCCACGTGCGGGAGCTGCGGCACACCCACCCCCTGCCGCAGGGCAGGCGCGGCCTGAGCCACCACGACCGGCTGCTGGCCGTCGCGCTGCACGGCGAGTCCGCCCTGCGGCTCCTGGTGCCCCGCTTCGCCCTGCGGGCGGGCCTGGTCCGCCGCGCCGAGGTGGGCGGCACGCCCCTCCTCAAGCACTCGCCCCGCGGCACGGGCGGCGGCTACGGGGGCCATGCCTACTGCGGCGGGGGCGGCGGTGGAGGCGGCGGCGGCGGGGAGTGATCCTCGCGACCGCGCACGCGTGGCGATCTCGCGACCACGCACGCCTGAGGGGCGGCCCGTCCTCACGGACGGACCGCCCCTCTCCGGCGTCTGTCAGACCTTCAGCGTCTTGATCGAGGTCGGGGCGTGGCCCGGCTCGGTGGCGAGCTCCTCGAACTCCACGACGTTGCCGATGTCGTTGGTCGTCGACATGGAGATGTTGGTGACGCGCTCCAGGATCGCCTCGACGACGACCGGGACCCGGTACTCCGCGGCGAGCTTCTTGGCCTGCTCGAACGCGGCGCCCAGTTCGGCCGGGTCGGTCACCCGGATCGCCTTGCAGCCGAGGCCCTCGGCGACCTTGACGTGGTCGACGCCGTAGACGCCGAGCTCCGGCGCGTTGATGTTCTCGAACTCCAGCTTGACCTGGAAGTCGATGTCGAACGCCCGCTGCGCCTGGCGGATCAGGCCCAGGTAGGCGTTGTTCACGAGGACGTGGACGTACGGGATCCGGTGCTGCGCGCCCACGGCCAGCTCCTCGATCATGAACTGGAAGTCGTAGTCGCCGGAGAGCGCGACGACGGACGCCTCCGGGTCGGCCTTGGCGACGCCGAGGGCGGCCGGGACGGTCCAGCCGAGCGGGCCGGCCTGGCCGCAGTTGATCCAGTGCCGGGGCCGGTAGACGTGCAGCATCTGGGCGCCGGCGATCTGCGAGAGGCCGATGGTGGAGACGTACCGGGTCTCCGGGCCGAAGGCCTTGTTCATCTCCTCGTAGACGCGCTGCGGCTTGATCGGGATGTCGTCGAAGTGCGTACGGCGCTGGAGGGTGGCCTTCTTCTCCTGCGCGGCGGCGGACCAGGCGGAGCGGTCGGGCAGCCGGCCGGCCGCCTTCAGCTCGCGCGCCACCTCGACGAACAGCTCCAGGGCGGCCTTGGCGTCGGAGGCGATGCCGTAGTCGGGGGCGAAGATCCGGCCGATCTGGGTGGGCTCGATGTCGACGTGGACGAAGGTCCGCCCCGCCGTGTAGACGTCCAGCTTGCCGGTGTGGCGGTTGGCCCAGCGGTTGCCGATGCCGAGGACGAAGTCGGACTCCAGGAAGGTCGCGTTGCCGTAGCGGTGCGAGGTCTGCAGGCCGACCATGCCGGCGTTCAGCTCGTGGTCGTCGGGGAGGACGCCCCAGCCCATCAGGGTGGGGACGACGGGGGTGCCGGTCAGCTCGGCGAACTCGACGAGCAGCGCTGAGGCGTCGGCGTTGATGATGCCGCCGCCGGCGACGATCAGCGGCCGCTCGGAGGCGTTCAGCATCCCGATCGCCTTCTCGATCTGGGCGCGGGTCGCGGCGGGCTTGTAGACCGGGAGCGGCTCGTACGTCTCCGGGTCGAACTCGATCTCCGTCAGCTGCACGTCGATCGGCAGGTCGATGAGGACCGGGCCGGGGCGGCCGGAGCGCATCAAATGGAAGGCCTGCTGGAAGACGCCCGGGACCTGGGCGGCCTCCAGCACCGTGACGGCCATCTTCGTGACCGGTTTGGCGATGGAGGCGATGTCGACGGCCTGGAAGTCCTCCTTGTGGATCACGGCGGTCGGGGCCTGGCCCGTGATGCACAGGATCGGGATGGAGTCGCCGGTCGCGGAGTACAGGCCCGTGATCATGTCGGTGCCGGCCGGGCCCGAGGTGCCGATGCAGACGCCGATGTTGCCCGGGTGGGTGCGGGTGTAACCCTCGGCCATGTGCGAGGCGCCCTCGACGTGCCGGGCGAGGGTGTGGGTGATGCCGCCGGAGGCTTTGAGCGCCGCGTAGAACGGGTTGATCGCCGCGCCGGGGACACCAAACGCGTCGGCGACGCCCTCCCGCTTGAGGATCTCAACTGCCGCGCGGGCAGCGGTCATTCGAGCCATGGAACTACTCCTGGTTCGGCTGTCGGATACGCACTCCCGTCGCGCCCCGCCGTGAGCACCTTCCGCATTGCGGAAACTGAATTCTGCTATTTGGAAGTAATGTAGGGGGGTGCGGGAAAGCCGTCAAGAGAGGCCCGGGGCAACGGGCCGAGCAACGGACAGGCGAGGGCCCGCGGGTGGACGATGGGGGCATGTCCGAGAGCGTGCCGGTGCGCTGTCCGGCCTGTGGGCGCGCCCAGCTGTTCGCAGCGCCGTCCTATCCGTGCGCCTGCGGAGCGCCCGTCGCGCCGCCGCTCGATCCGCGCGCGCTGCCGGCGGCCGTCACCCACCGGTCCTGGGACGAGGAGTGGGTGACCGTGCACTGCGGTGCCTGTGACCGTCCGTCGTCGTGGCCGCACCCGGAGGTGGGCTGCCCGTGCGGGACGGTGCTGCGACTCCCGGTGGCGGGCACGCGGAGCGCCCCGCCGGACCTCCCGCCGCCGCCCGCGCGCCCCGCCTTCCGGCCGGTGCCCGTCCGCACCGCGCGGGACGCGGTCACCGCCGTCGTCCTCTATCTGCACTGGCTCGGCCACGGGGAGGTGCGGCGCGCCGACCAGCGCCCGCCCTCCGGCATCGGGCTCGCCGCCCCGGGCGTGCTGGCCCAGGTGGATCCGACCGTGCGACGCGCGGACGCGCGGGACGTGGAGTGCCTGTGGCTGACCGCGATGACGGAGTCGGCGGCCTGCGTCTACTTCTCCCTCGCCGGGTACGGCGACGAGGCCCGCGCCCGCGCCGACGCCCTGGGCGTGCCGCTGTTCGTGCTCGACCCGACGGGCACCCCGCGGCCGGTCAACGAGCCGGCCGAGGCGTTCGCCGCCTGACCCGCGGGCACGGCAGGGCGCCGGCCCCCGGTGCGGGAGCCGGCGCCGCCGTGCGCGGTGTTACGGGTTGACGCAGGTGATCGAGCCGACCGGCAGGTTGTTCCCGGTCGAGGTGGCGGTGAAGCCGAACGTCACGGTGCCGTCCGGCGGGATGGTGCGGTTGTGGTCGACGTGCTTGACCGTGACCGCACCGTCGGTGCCCGTGCTCAGGCTGCCGTTCCAGACCTGGCCGATCCGGGTTCCGGCACCCGGCTGCCAGCGCACGGCCCAGCCGTCACGCGCGGTGGTGTTGTGGTTCATCACCTCGACGGACCCCTGGAAGCCGCCGCTCCAGGAGTTCGTCACCTTGTAGACGGCCATGCACCCGGTGTGCGGGTCGGTGGGGGTCGGCGTGGGCGTCGGGTTCGGGGTGCCGCCCGAGCCGCGGATGCCGGTCACCTCGCCGTTGCCGCCGTCGAAGACGATGTCGGAGCAGGAGAAGAAGTTCTCCTGGCTGTCCGAGCGCACCCACTGGATGAACATCATCGCGTTGCCCGAGCGGCCGGAGGGCAGCTTCAGGTCCCAGTAGTAGTGGCCGGTCTCGCTGCCCACCGAGCCGGACTGCGGCGGGTTGGTGACCGTCTGGATCAGCTCCAGGTCGCCCCAGCCCAGCGGCTTGGTGGGCGAGTAGCCGGGCTTGGAGACGTATACCCGGAAGTCGCCCGGGTGGTGTGCCCAGTTGCTGTGCTTGATCCGGATCGTGGCCCCGGAGGTCAGGTGCGTCCGGGGCCAGTCGGCGCGGGCGGCGTTGTAGCCGGTGAAGTTGTACGGGGAGCGGTCGCCTGCGCTGCACAGCTTGCCGTCCGGGACGTAACCCGGGCCGCGTCCGCCGGCGTTGGAGTCCAGCACGGCGAACCAGTTGTACAGCGCGTTCCCGCCGCTCTCGGCGAGCGCGGCCTTGCACGCGGGGTTCGTGGGGTCGAGCGCGCCCGTGCCCGTCTTGGCGTCCAGGTAGCAGAGGTAGGTCCGCGATCCCGGCATCATCGTCACGCCGTGCGCCTGGGCGCTGTTCTGGCCGATCAGGGCCAGGCCGAGCCCGCTGAGCAGGGTGACCAGGAGCGCGAGTAAGGACAGGGGGCGTCTGGTGCTTCGAGCCATGTCTTCTCCTGTGGGGGTGGTGGGTTCCGGTTGTCTCCCCGGAGGTTCGGGGCGGGTCAGGCCGGTGGGGCGCCCCAGGCCAGGGCGCCGTTCAGGTAGGCGGGGATCCTCGGGGCGTCGGTGTAGGAGCCGGCGGTGGTCCGGCTGTGGTCGTCGGCCTCGTCGAACGCGGACCAGTCGGACTTGGCCAGGCGCAGCTGGAGGTCGCCGGTGTCCTTGCCGGCGGCGAGGCTGCCGCTGCGGAAGCCGACCTCCAGATAGGCGTCGGCGCCCGCGACCGGGGTGGCCAGCGGCACCACCCGCAGGGTGACGTCGCCGCAGCCGACGGCCGCGTGGTCGCAGAACGCGTTCACGGTGGACGAGCCGCCGTCCCGGGTGAAGTAGTAGCGGGCGGTGACCTTGGTCAGGTCCACGGAGGTGCTGCCGGTGTTGGCGATCCGCAGGCCGGGGCGGATGGCGTTGTCGGTGGCGGAGGTGTCGTTGTTCCGGTAGGTGACCTTCAGGCCGCCGACCGGGTCGGGTCCGCCGCCGCCCGCCTCCGTGGTGACGCCCAGCGCGGTGGAGGCGGCGGAGACGTTCCCGGCGGCGTCACGGGCGCGGACGGTGTAGCTGTACGCCGTCGAGGCGCGCAGCCCGGTGTCGGTGAACGTGGTCCCGGTGACCGGCCCCGCCCCGACCTTGCTGCCGTCGCGGTACACGTCGTAGCCGGTGACGCCCACGTCGTCCGTGGCCGCCGTCCAGGACAGGGTGACGCTGCTCGCGGTCTTCGCGGTGGCCCGCAGGCCGGTCGGCGCGGTCGGGGCCGTGGTGTCCGGGGAGCCGGGATCACCGGACGGCACCGCCGGGTGGGCGTTGCGCACCAGCATCGAGAACTGCTCGTGGAACCAGTGCCCGGCGAGCGGCGCGTCCGGCATCGCGCCGGTCGGGTTGCCGCCCGCGTTGGGCGCCGTGAAGTCCGGGTTGCACATCGGGTCCGGTCGCTTGCCCTCCTCGTTCGGGATGTCCTTGCTCGCGCCGTCCGACTCCCCCGGCGGCTTGACCCACAGGAAGGCGTCGAGGTGCGAGTCCGGATACCCGGCGGGTGCGGCCTGGGGCGGCTGCCCGAGGCCCGCGCCGTTGACGTTGCACCACAGGCCGCGGTGGGTCCGCCGGTCCACCTTGGACTGGGCGATGTAGGTGTCGAGGGCGGTGCTCGTGGACTCGGCGGTCGGGCGGGAGCTGCCGCCCCAGCCGTTGCGGGAGGTGTCGACGACCATGCCGGTGGAGGCGGGCCAGCCCTGGGCGACGAGCGCGGCGTGCACGGCCCTGGTGAAGTCCGACTCGTCGAAGTTCGGATTCCACTCGTAGTACTTGCCCGACTTGATCATGTTGCCGCCGACCGTCTTGTTCGGGTCGGTGAGGAACGGCTCGGTCAGCGGTGTGTAGTTGGCGACGTTGGTGACCAGGCCGTCGACGCTGCCGAGGCCTGCCGTGGTGCCCTTGACGACGTCCGTGTACAGCCGGGTCGTCTGGGCGAGGTTGTTGTCCCAGCCGAGCCACCCGGAGTGGGCGAAGTCCAGGTAGGTGTACACGTTCGGCACGGCGTGCAGCTTGTTCAGGGCGTAGCGGATGGCGTCGACCTGGATGCCGCTGCTCTTGGCCTGGGCGCACTCGGGGTCGGAGAGGTTGGTGACCAGGTTCGGCAGGCCGTCCGGCTCGATCACCGTGGTGATGCGGATGTCCTGGTACTTCGGGTTGGCGAAGACCTTGGCGATCTCGTCGATGTACTCGCTCTTGTAGCGGGCCAGACCCGCCGCGGTGAGCGGGAGTTCGCCGTTGGAGGCGAGGGCGGAGCAGTCGCGGCCGGGCAGGTCGTACACGACGAAGGTGGCCACGATCGGGCGGCCGGGCTGCTTCTGCGCGAGCGCCAGGTCCAGGTGGTCGGCGAGGCTCTTGCGGCCCGCGTTGACCTCGCCGCCGTGGATGGCGGCGATGCGGTCCAGCCAGACGGCCGTCGGGTGGCTCTTGACCTTCTCCATCCTGGCCTTGAGCGACGCGTCGGTGGTCCGGGCGACGGAGCCGTCGACCAGGCGGGCGTAGTCCGGGTTGACGTAGAACGAGGCGCCGGCGAAGGGGTTGTCGACGTGGGCCTCCGCGGCGGACGCCTCGGGGGCGGACAGCTGGGCCGCAGCTCCCAGCAGCAGGGTGGTCAGTGCGGTGGCCAGCGCCGCCGCCCGCCTGCGGTGCGGTCGGCGCGGGCGGGCGTCCACGTCGCGTCTGGTCCGGTCTGTCATGTGCTCTCCTCGGTGCGGGGTGAAGGTGAGGGGGTCGTCCGCGGGATGAACCGGTGGGGAGAACAAGAGGGGTCGGATCACAGCGATCCCGGTGGGCTACGTGGGGGTGCAGCGCGGGGCGGGGGTGCCCGCGGTGCCGTTCGCCGTGTAGCCGAACGAGGTGGTGACGCCGGCGGCGAGGGTGCCGTTGGAGCCGGTGTCGCGGACCGTGATCCGGCCGTTCGCGACGGTGTGGGTTCCGTTCCAGAGGCTGGTGACCGTGGCGCCGCCCAGGTCCCAGTCGACCGTCCAGCCCGTGATCGGTCCGGTGCCGGTGTTCTTGACGGTGACCTCCGCCTGGTGGCCGCCCGGCCAGGAGTTGACCGACTTGTGGGTGGCGGTGCAGGCCTTCGCCGGGGTCGGGCCGGGGTCCGGATCCGGGCCGGGGTTCGTGCCGTAGGTCAGGCCGTGCCCGTAGGGGAAGAGCGGGCTCTTGCCGTCGCCGTCGTTGATCGGCTGCTGGGAGACGCTGCGCATCCAGGTCATGGGCAGCTTGCCGGTCGGCGCGTGGTCGCCGAACAGCACGTCCGCCACGCCGCCGCCCTCGGTGCCGGGCAGCCAGGCCGCGAGCAGGGCCTTCCAGTCGGGCAGTTGCGCGGCGATGTCCAGCGGGCGGCCGGAGACCAGCACCACCACGACGGGCACGCCGCTCGCCTTCAGCCGGGCCAGGGTCTGCAGGTCCTCCTGGTCCAGGCCCATGCCGGCCGGCCGGTCGCCGTGCATCTCGGCGTACGGGGTCTCGCCGACGACGGCCACGGCGGCCGTGTAGCCGCCGTCGATGCCGTTGCCGTAGCGGTCGTAGGTGACCCGGGAGGGGTCGGTGACGGCGGCGCGGATGCCCTGGAGGACGGTGGTGCCCTCGGTGACGGGGCCGCTGCGGCCCTGCCAGCCGAGGGTCCAGCCGCCGCTCTGGTTGCCGATGTCGTCGGCGGACTTCCCGGCGACGAACAGCCGGCCGGTCTTCGGCAGCGGCAGCACGCCGCCGTCGTTCTTCAGCAGCACCTGCGAGGCGCGCACCGCCTGCCGGGCGAGGGCGCGGTGGGCCGCCGAGCCGACCGTGGAGGTGTACGAGCGGTCGGTCAACGGCCTCTCGAACAGCCCGATCTGGAACTTCTTGGTGAGGATGCGCCGGTTGGCGTCGTCGACGCGGGCCAGGGGGATCCGGCCCGCGCCCACCTCGCCGCGCAGCAGGCTCAGGAACTTCTTGTAGTCGTGCGGGACCATCACCATGTCGACGCCCGCGTTGACGGCGGTGGCGATCTCGGCACCGGTGAACCCGGTCTGCCCGTCGAGCTGGTCGACCGCCGCCCAGTCGGACACGACGAAACCGGTGAAGCCCAGTTCGCCCTTGAGGACGTCGGTGACGAGGTACTTGTGGGCGTGCGAGCGCACCCCGTTCCAGCTGCTGTAGGAGAGCATCACCGAGCCCACGCCGCGCCGGACCGCCTCCTTGAACGGCGGCAGGTGGACGGCGCGCAGCTCGGCCTCGGTGAGCTGGGTGTTGCCCTGGTCGACTCCCCCGGTGGTGCCGCCGTCGCCCAGGTAGTGCTTGGCGGTGGCGAGCACGGAGGCCGGGTCGCCGCCGAGGGTGCCGCCCTGCAGGCCGGTGATGAACGAGGCCATGGCGGTGGGCAGTTCGGGCGTCTCGCCGAACGACTCGTACGTACGCCCCCAGCGGTCGTTGCGGGCCACGCACAGGCAGGGCGCGAAGGACCAGTCGATGCCGGTGCCGGCGACCTCCTCGGCGACCGCGCGGCCCACGCGCTGCACCAGGGCGGGGTCGCGGGTGGCACCCAGGCCGATGTTGTGCGGGAAGAGCGTGGCGCCGCGCACCGCGTTGTGGCCGTGCACCGCGTCGATGCCGTAGATCATCGGGATGCCGAGCGGGGTGGACAGGGCCGTGCGCTGGAGGGAGTCGTAGGTGTCGGCCCAGGTCTGCGCGTTGTTCGGGCTGACCGTGGAGTCGCCGCCAGAGAGCACCGAGCCGATGCGGTAGGTGGCGAGGTCGGAGCGCGGGACCAGGGCGTCCTTCTCGATCTGCGTCATCTGGCCGAGCTTGTCGTCGAGCGTCATCCGGCCCAGCAGGTCCTCGACGCGCTGGGGCACCGGCAGGGCCGGGTCCTGGTACGGCAGCACGGCCGCGGCCCGCGCGGCGTCCCGCTCCGGCGGGGCGGCGGCGGTGAGCCCGGTGACGGCGAGCACCGTGGCACACAGGGCGGCGAGGAGCGCGGGCCGGCGGGTGGACCGCCGGCCGAAGCGGCGGGCGGGGACTTCGGGGAGCAGCGGGGTCATGGCGGGCCTTTCCGGATGCGGGCCGGAGGGGCGGAGGTGGTACGGGCCGCGGGGGCGGCGGGGTGCTGCGCAGGTCAACGGCGGCCGGCGGCCGGTGCCGGTGGCCGGTGCCGGTGGCCGGTGCCGGTGATACGGCCTCGGGGACGGTGCGGGGCGCGGGGTGCGGGGCGCGGGATGCGGGGCGCGGGATGCGGGATGCGGGTGCGGAACTCAAGCAGGGTGCTGGGTAAGCGAGTTGCGGTGGCCGGTGGTGCGAGACCGTGCAGGTGCGGTGCGGGACGTGCCGGTGGCCGTGTCGTGCAGGCCGTGCCCCCGTTGGCCCGTCGTGCAGCCCCCGAGGACGGCCGGTGGTGCAAGACCGCAAGGACGGCCGGTGGTGCAGACCGCAAGGACGGCCGGTGGTGCAGACCGCAAGGACGGTCGGTGGTGCAGACCGCAAGGACGGTCGGTGGTGCAGACCGCAAGGACGGCCGGTGGCGCAGACCGCAAGGACGGCCGGTGGTGCAGGCCCCGGGCCGGCACGCGGTGCGTGCGCGCCGCCGGGAGGCCGCGCGCCGTGCCCCCGGGACGGGACGGCGGGTGGAACGCTCCGGGGTCCGCCCGTTCGGCGCAGGGCGGAGCCCGGAGCGGGTCGGTGCGCCGCGGGTCAGGCGACGGAGCAGGGCGTGCCGTTCAGCGTGAAGCCGGCCGGCTTCGCGAAGGCGCCGCTGTAGGTGCCCTGGAAGCCGAAGGACTGGGTGCCGCCCGCCGCGATCCGCGCGTTGTGCGCGACGGGGCTCGCCGTGACGGCGCCCGAGGTACCGGACAAGGTCGCGTTCCAGGCGCTCGTGACCCGCTGCCCGGACGGCAGCGTGAAGCCGAGCTTCCACCCGTCGACCGCAGCCGATCCGGTGTTCTTCACGGTCACGTCGGCGGTGAAGCCGCCCTGCCAGACGCTGGTTCCGTACGTCACCTGGCAGGCCGTCGCCGGGCCGCCGGGGCCGCCCGGGTCGCCGCCGCCACCGGTGTTGACGGTGGAGGAGAAGGAGTTCACGGCGAGCCCGGCCCCGTTCTGCCACGGCTCGAAGCCGGCCTGGACGCTGGTCAGGTACCAGTTGCTCTGCGCCATCCCCCGGGCCACGGCCTGGTCGACGAAGTCCATGACGTCGAAGCTCCAGCCGGAGATCGCGGCGGGGGCGACGAAGGAGATCACGTCGTTGGACCCGTTGCTGCCGGTCCACACCTCCCAGCTGCGCCCTCCGACGGAGGCGGTGGCCACCCGGGAGCCGATCGGCTGGATCGGACCGACCCGGTTGAACCAGATCATGATCTCCGTCCGGTTGACGCCGTCGGTGCGCGGCGTCGGGTCCAGCCAGATGTCGTACGAGGCGTTGTACACGGCGCCCTGGACGTAGCCGTACGAGATGCTGCTGGGCGCGCTGGAGATGGTGTCGAGCCGCGCCGGCAGGTTGGTCCCCGGCGAACAGTTCGTGTAGTGGCAGCCGTTGAAGACCGAGGGGTACGACTTCGGCGCGCCGTTGGTGGGCACCGAGCCGTCGGCCTGGGTGACCCGGAAGCCGGTGTCGGTCGCGGTGACGCACTGCGGGGCGCTGGTGCCCCAGCGGTTGTTCTGGACGACGTAGCGGCCCTGGATCACGGTCGATCCGAACTGCTCGCAGACGACCGTGTCCGCCCGGGCGGGCGCGGTGGCGGCGAGGAGCGCCGCGACGGTGGCGAGCGCGGTGAGCAGCGCCCCGAACAGGGCGCGGACGGTGCGGAGGCGGTGCGGTGACGATCGCATGCGGGGGGCCTCTCTCCGTGGGAACCGGATTCGAACGGAGGGTGCTGCGGCTCGGGTTCGGGAGCGCTCCCACCTCCCCACTGATGGGAGCGCTCCCACCTCACCGGTTTCGGTCGTGACTGTAGGAGCCCCCCATGTCCCTGACAACCCGTTAGACGGGAATCCGTCGAATGTATTTCGAAGTCCCAGGTCGGCCAGGGTGCCTCGACCGGTCCTCGCAACAGGCGGACTGCAACCGAACGCTGGGAGCGCTCCCGGACGGCTTCACGCCGACTCGCGCACCACCAGCTGCGTCCGCAGGATCACGTGCCGCCACGCCACTTCCGGCTGGTCCATCTCCTCCAGCAGCAGCCGTACCATCGTCCGGCCGATCTGCTCCAGCGGCTGGCGGACGGTGGTCAGCGGCGGGTCGGTGTGCCGGGCGAGTTCGAAGTCGTCGAAGCCGACGACCGCCACGTCGTCGGGCACCCGGCGCCCCGCCTCGCGCAGCACGGTGAGGGCCCCCGAGGCCATGGTGTCGGAGGCGGCGAGGACCGCGTCCACGTCCGGGTGACGATCGAGGAGTTCGGTCATCGCCCGGCGCCCGCTCGCCTCGGTGAAGTCGCCCTCGACGGTCCAGGAGGCGGGCGCGGGCAGCCCCGCCCGCTCCAGGGCCTGCTGGTAGCCGCGCAGACGGCACCGGGCGACGTACATGTCGAGCGGCCCGGTGATCGCCGCGATCGCGCGCCGGCCGCCGCGCAGCAGGTGGGCCACCGCCTCACGGGCGCCGCCGACGTTGTCCGCGTCGACGTAGGTGATCTGCTCGTCGCCGGAGCGGCGGCCCAGCAGGACGGTGGGCAGGCCCGCGTCGGCGAGCATGTCCGGCAGCCGGTCCTCGGCGCGCACCGACATGAGCAGGACGCCGTCGACCCGGCCGCCGCGCGCGTACTCGACGAACCGCTGCCGCTCGGCCTCGGTGCGCACCAGCGTGAGCAGCAGTTGCACCGAGGTCTCGGCGATCGCGTCGCCGACGGCCGTGACCGTCTCCGAAAAGAACGGCTCGCCGAACAGCCGCCAGTCCCGTTCCGTCATGACCAGCGCCACGGCGTCGGCCCGCCGTCCGGCCAGCGAACGCGCCGCCAGGTTGGGCACGTAGCCGAGTTCGGCGATGGCCCGCTGCACGGCACGGCGGGTGGACTCCCGGACGCCCGCCTCGTTGTTGACGACGCGGGAGACCGTGCCCCGTCCGACCCCGGCGAGCGCGGCCACCTCCTCCAGCGTGGGCGTCGTACCCGGCCGCCGCTTGACCATGTGTCACCCCCAAGGGTGTCGATCTTACGGGGCCTGGCCCTCGTACGACCGGACGCCCTCGCGGTCGTTCAGACGGTGTAGCGCTCGCGCAGCTCCACCTTCCGCACCTTCCCGGACACGGTCATCGGGAACGAGTCGAGGATCTGCAGCCGGCTCGGGATCTTGTAGTGCGCCAACCGCCCCTCGCAGAAGGCGCGCAGTTCCTCCAGGGTCGGCGGGGCGCCCGGGTCGCGGGCGATGACGCAGGCCAGGACCTCCTCGCCGTAGTGCTCGTGCGGGACGCCCACGACCTGGACGTCCTGGATCTTGGGGTGGGCGTAGAGGAACTCCTCGATCTCGCGGGGGTAGATGTTCTCCCCGCCCCGGATGATCATGTCCTTGATGCGGCCGACGATCTCGACGTAACCGTCCTCGCGCATCACGGCGAGGTCGCCGGTGTGCATCCAGCGGCCCGCGTCGATGGCCTCGGCGGTC
Source organism: Streptomyces olindensis (assembly GCF_040645895.1). Lineage (NCBI taxonomy): Bacteria > Bacillati > Actinomycetota > Actinomycetes > Kitasatosporales > Streptomycetaceae > Streptomyces > Streptomyces olindensis. The sequence continues at coordinate 82,267 of NZ_JBEYZD010000037.1, forward strand.
TTCTCCGGCTCGTTCCAGTAGCCGAGCATCACGCTGTACCCGCGTGTGCACAACTCGCCCGGCACGTCCCGGGGTCGCGTCACACCGGTCGCCGGGTCGACGACCTTGACCTCGATGTGCGGCAGGACCCGCCCGACCGTGCCCGTGCGGTGCTCCAGGTCGTCGTCCCTGCGGGTCTGGAGGGATACCGGCGACGTCTCGGTCATGCCGTAGCAGATGGAGACCTCCGCCATGTGCATCTCGGCGACGACCCGTTTCATCACCTCCACGGGGCAGGGCGAGCCCGCCATGATGCCGGTGCGCAGCGAGGAGAGGTCGTAGGAGGCGAAGTCCGGCAGGTTCAGCTCCGCGATGAACATGGTGGGGACGCCGTAGAGGGAGGTGCAGCGCTCCTGCTGGACGGCGTCCAGGGTCGCCTTCGGGTCGAAGGACGGGGCCGGGATGACCACGCAGGCGCCGTGCGAGGTGGCGGCGAGGTTGCCCATGACCATGCCGAAGCAGTGGTAGAAGGGCACCGGGACGCAGATCCGGTCCTGCTCGGTGTAGGCGATCAACTCGCCCACGAAGTAGCCGTTGTTGAGGATGTTGTGGTGCGAGAGGGTCGCGCCCTTGGGGAAGCCCGTCGTGCCCGACGTGTACTGGATGTTGATGGGGTCGTCGCAGGAGAGTTCCTCGTACGTCGCGCCGTCGGTCGCCCGCCCGAGCAGCGTCTCCCAGCCCGGGTCGCCGAAGTACACGACCTCGCGCAGGCCGGGGCAGCGGCCCCGCACCTGCTCGACCATCGCCCGGTAGTCGCTCGTCTTGTGGCTCAGGGACGCGAACAGCAGGGACACGCCGGCCTGCTTGAGGACGTACTCGACCTCGTGCGTGCGGTACGCCGGGTTGATGTTCACCATGATCGCGCCGAGGCGGGCGGTGGCGTACTGGACGAGCACCCACTCGGGGCAGTTGACCGCCCAGACGCCCACCCGGTCGCCCTTGGCGACACCGGACGCCAGCAGGGCGGAGGCCAGTTCGTCCACCGCCGCGGCGAACTGCGCGTAGGTCCAGCGCCGGCCGGACGGCACGTCCACCAGCGCCTCGCGGTCGGGCCAGGTGGCCACCGCCCGGTCCAGGTTGGCCCCGATGGTGTCGCCGAGCAGGGCCGTGCCGCCGATTCCGTGGGTGTAGGAGTTCACCGGAAGTCCTCCTCGCGGTACTCGGCGTCCGAGCCGGCCGCCGTGGCCTCGCGCAGTTCGATCCGGCGGATCTTGCCGGAGACGGTCTTGGGCAGCTCGCCGAACTCCAGGCGGCGGATGCGCTTGTAGGGGGCCAGGGTCTCCCGGGAGTGCTCGAACAGCACCTTGGCCGTGTCGGGGCCGGGCTCCCAGCCGTCCGCGAGGACCACGTACGCCTTGGGGACGGCGAGCCGCAGGTCGTCCGGGGCCGGGACGACCGCCGCCTCGGCGACCGCCTCGTGCTCCAGCAGCGCGCTCTCCAGCTCGAAGGGGCTGATCTTGTAGTCGGAGGCCTTGAAGACGTCGTCGCTGCGCCCGATGTAGGTCAGGTACCCGTCCTCGTCCCGGGAGGCGACGTCCCCGGTGCGGTAGTAGCCGCCCGCCATCGCCTCCGCCGTCCGGTCCGCGTCGCCGTGGTAGCCGGTCATCAGGCCGACGGGGCGCTCCGACAGGTCGAGGGCGATCTCGCCCTCCACGGCGCCCGGCGCGCCCGAGACGGGGTCGAGGAGCTCGACGCGGTAGCCGGGGCTCGGGCGGCCCATGGAGCCGGTCTTGAGGAGCTGGCCGGGGCTGTTGGCGACCTGCACGGCCGTCTCGGTCTGGCCGAAACCGTCCCGGATGGTGACGCCCCAGGACCGGCGGACCTGCTCGATGACCTCCGGGTTGAGCGGCTCGCCGGCGGCGACGACCTCGCGGGGCGGGGTGCGCAGCTGGGTGAGGTCGGCCTGGATGAGCATGCGCCAGACGGTCGGCGGGGCGCAGAAGGTGGTGACGCCCGCCCGGTCCATCTCGGCCATGAGCCGGGCGGCGTCGAAACGCGTGTAGTTGTGCAGGAAGACGGTCGCCTCGGCGTTCCACGGGGCGAAGAGGTTGGACCAGGCGTGCTTGGCCCAGCCCGGAGAGGAGATGTTCAGGTGCACGTCGCCCGGCTTCAGGCCGATCCAGTACATCGTCGACAGGTGGCCGATCGGATACGACGTGTGGGTGTGCTCGACGAGTTTCGGCCGGGCGGTGGTGCCCGAGGTGAAGTAGAGCATCAGCGGGTCGTCGGCGCGGGTCGGGCCGTCGGGCGTGAAGTCGGCGGCGGCGCCGTAGGCGTCGTCCAGCGGCAGCCAGCCGTCCGGCACGGCTTCTGCGTCGCAGGCGGCGACGCGGGTGTAGTCGCCGGGGACCTCGGCGAACTTGCCGGTGTCCTCGGGGCGGGCGATGACGTGCCGGACCCGGCCGCGCGCCACGCGGTCGCGCAGGTCTGCGGGGCCGAGCAGCGGGGTGGCCGGGATGACCACCGCGCGCAGCTTCATCGCCGCGAGCGCGAGGATCCACAGTTCGGCCTGGTTGCCGAGCATGACGAGGATCCGGTCCTCGGCGCGCACGCCCCGGGCGCGCAGCCAGGAGGCGAACTGGGCCGACCGTACGGACAGCTCCCCGAAGGACAGCCGGGTCTCGCGGCCGTCCTCCTCGACGATGTGCAGGGCCGTGCGGGCGTTGCCGTGGGCGATCGCGTCGAACCAGTCGAGCGCCCAGTTGAAGTACTCGGGACGGGGCCAGCGGAAGCCCTCGTAGGCGGTGCCGTAGTCCTCGCGGTGTGCCAGCAGGAAGTCCCGCGCATTGCGGAACAGCTCCGTCGCCGATGTCATCTGTCCTCCTGGGTGCCGGACCATTGCCGGGCGGCTCCGAGCCATCGTGTAATCCGTGATGCAGGTCTCACTACCCCCGAACGGGGGGTGCGCCCGCGCGGCAGCCGTAGTGAAGGGGCGAACAGGTGACAGCAGACGCGTCCGACGCGGTCGAGATACGGAACGCGCTGCTGCGCCTGCGGCGCGCCACCGGCCTTCCGGTCGCCTTCGGCGGCCTGCTGGAGGCCGGGCAGCGGATGCGCATCAGCGAACTGGACGGCACGGCGACGCACGCGCTGCGGTCGCTGGTCGTGACGTCCGGGACGGGGCTGGGCGGCAAGACGGTGGCGCTGGCCCGGCCGTGCGTGGTGACGGACTACTCGGCGTCCCGGCAGATCAGCCACGAGTACGACGCCGCGGTGGCCGCGGAGGGGCTGCGCTCGGTGCTGGCCGTGCCGGTGGTCGTACGGCACCGGGTGCGCGGGGTGCTGTACGGGGCGCTGCGCACCGCCCAGCCGCTGGGCGGGCGCATGCTGGACGCGGCCGTGGAGGCGGCGCGGGACGTGGAGCGGGCGCTGGCCGTGCGCGACGAGGCCCGGGCGCAGGCCGCCGGGGCCGGGGCGGGCTGGGAGCAGGTGCGGGAGGCGCACGCGGCGCTGCGGGCGCTGGCCCCGCGGATCGCGGACCCGCAGCTGCGGGCGGAGCTGCTCGGCGCCTGCGCGCTGCTGGCGGCCGATTCCGGTGGGTCCGGTCCCCCGGCCCGGGTCCGGCTCGCGCCCCGGGAGGTGGACGTGCTGGCGTGCGTCGCCGCGGGCGCCACGAACGCGGTCGCCGCGGAGCGGCTGGGGGTGACGCCCGAGACCGTCAAGGGGTATCTGCGGTCGGCCATGCGCAAGCTGCGGGCCCGGACCCGGGGCGAGGCCGTGGTCGCCGCGCGCCGGGCGGGATGGTTGCCGTAGGTTTGTGATGTTTTCCGAGATGCCGGTTCGTTCGACGGGCCGAAGCGTTACCGACGGGGCGCCGACGCCGTGTTCCGCCGCTTTCGAGGGACCGGTGAATTCGCCCGTCGAGGTCCGTTGTTATTTCCCTCACCACACCGTCCGTCCGAAATTCAAAGAGCTGTTGCCTAATATTGGCCAGGACACGACACACGGAGGGAAGCGGTGACCGTGCGACGGGACTTCCAGGAGCCTGCCAGGAGCCGCCCCGACCTGGTCATCGGCCGGGAGGACCTGTGCACGTCGGCGCGTGAGCAGCTCGGCCGGGGCGGCAGCGTGCTGCTCCACGGCCCCGCGGGAATAGGAAAGTCGACGATCCTGCGGGCGCTGGCCGCGGATTACGGCGGTGCGGCCCGGACCGTGTTGCGCTGCTCGGCCACCGAGTCGGAATCCCACCTGCCCTTCCTGGCCCTGGCCGACCTGTTCGGGCTGGTCGTGGACGAGATCTCGGGCCGGCTGCCCGCCGCGCAGCGCACGGCCCTGGAGTCGGCGCTCACCGGCCGCGGCGAGTCCACGCTCCAGCGGGACGGGCTCGCGCTGCGCCTCGCCGTGCTGTCGGCGCTGCGCGCCCTGGCCGCCGAGGGGCCGGTTCTCGTCGTCGCCGACGACCTCCAGTGGCTGGATGCCGCCAGTGCCGAACTGCTCGGCTTCGCCGCCCGCCGGCTGGGCGACACGCCCGTGCAGATGCTGTGCGCGGTGCGGACCGAGGGCCAGGAGTACGACCGCCATCTACGCGCGTCTCCGCCCGACACGCTCGCCGTCCGGCTGGGCCCCCTGACCCGTACCCAGGTCTCGGCGCTGCTCGACCACCGCGGCTACACCCCCCTGTCCCGCTCCACGATCCGGGACATCCACCGCACCAGCGGCGGCAACCCGCTCTTCGCCCTGGAGCTGGGCCGCGCCCTGGCGGAGAGCCCCGCCCGGCCCCGGCCCGGGGAGCCCCTGCCGGTGCCCACCTCGCTGCGGGCCCTGGTGCTGAGCCGGCTGGAGATGCTGTCGGACGAGGCGCGCCGCACCCTGCTGGTGGCCAGCGCCGGGGCGCGTCCCACGCTGGCGCTGCTGCACGCGGCCGGGCGGGAGCACGCCGAGGCCGAGACCGCCCAGGCGGCGGCGCTGGGACTGCTGGCGACCGAGGCGGAGGGCCCCGCCGTACGGTTCGCGCATCCGCTGATCTCGGCCGCGCTGTACGCGGAGGCACCGGCGGCGGAGCGGCGGGCCGTGCACGCCGCGCTGTCCACGGCGGCCTCCGACCCCATCGAGCGGGCCCGGCACCTCGCCCTGGCGACCAGCGGGACGGACCCGGAGGTGGCGGCCCGGCTCGCCGAGGCCGCTGCGCTGGCCCTGGACCGCGGGGCGCCGTCCGTGGCCGCCTCGCTCGGGCTGCTCGCCGCCCGGCACACCCCGGCGGACAGTTCGCCGGGGCCGGACGAGCGGCGGCTGCAGGCCGCGGAGGACGCGATCACGGCGGGCGAGGCCGATCTCGCCCGCGACATCGCCCGGGACGTACTGACGCGTGCCACCGTGCCGGCCGAGCGGGTGCGGGCCTGGATGGTGGTCATCGAGGCGGCCGGTCAGGCGCTCGGCGACGTCGACGCCGTCTTCCCGCAGGTCCTGGCCGACGCGGGCGACGACCCGCGGCTGCTCGCCCTGGTCCACTACCAGCTGGCCTGGCGCGGACTGGTCGTGGAGGGCGACTTCGCCGAAGCCCGGCAGGAGGCCGCGCACGCGGCGGAGCTGGCCGCCCTCGGAAAGGACCGGCGCACGGAGCTGATGGCGCTGTCCTTCCAGGCCTCCACCGAGACCCTGATGGGCCACCCGGACGCCCCCGCGACCGTCAAACGGGCGCTCAGGGAACCCCAGGACCCGTACGTGGCCTGCCACCACAACGGCGCCGGGTCGGCCCGGTTCCGCTGGCTGATCATGAGCGACCAGCTGCCCGAGGCGCGGGCGACCATCACCGCGCTGCTGCGCGAGGTGCGGCGGCGCGGCATGGTCGAGAGCGAGGTGCACTTCCTGCGTTTCCTCGCCGAGACCGAACTGCGCTCCGGGCACTGCGGCCGGGCGCTCGACCTGGCCCGCGAGAGCCTGCGGCTCGCCCGGGACTCGGGGATCGGCGAGGGCGCCTCCGCCATGCTCACCTCCCTCGCGGAGGCCTCCGCCGGGGACGTCGACCGGGCCCTGGCCCTCGCCCGTGAGGCGGCGGACCACGCCGAGGTCGACGGCGACCAGATGTACCTCTCGCGGGCGCTCGCGGCGCTGGGCTACGCCCAGTTGGTGGCCGGGGACCCGGCGGCCACGGTCCGTTCGCTGCGCCGGGTGCGGGAACTGGAGCAGAGCCTCGGGATCACCGACCCGGCGCGCGGCCGCTGGCACGGTGACCTGGCCGAGGCCCTGGTCCGGATCGGGGAGCCGGGCGAGGCGCAGGACGTCATCGACACGGCCCGGGTGCACGCGCTGCGGCTGGGCCGGGAGAGCGTGCTCGCCGTGCTGGACCGGGCCGAGGCCCTGGTCCGCGCGGCGCGCGGCGAACACGAGGGGGCAGCGGTCCGGTTGGCGTCCGTGCGGGACCGGCTCGGCGGGCTCGGCTACGGCCTGGAGGAGGCGCGGGCCGCCTTCGCGCTGGCCCGCCTGCGCGCCCAGGCCGCCGCGTTCCCGCGCGCCGGCGGCACTCCCCCGCCGGGACCGGCCTCCTACGACGAGGCCGCCCGGCTGTTCCGGCGCTGCCGGGCGATGCCCTGGCTGCGGCAGGTCGACGCGGCCGCCACGGCCGGTGCCGCGGTGGTGGAGCCGGCCCCGGTCGCGGCGCCGGTGGTGCGCGACGCGCTGGAGGGACTCGCCTCGATGGAGCGTCAGGTCGCCTCGCTCGTGATGGAGGGCGCGACCAACCGGGAGATCGCGGCCCGCCTGTTCATCAGCGTCAAGACCGTCGAGGCGACCCTCACCCGGGTCTACCGGAAGCTGGGAATCCGCTCGCGGGTGGACATCGTCCGGCTGGCCGCGGGCCGCCGCACGACCTGAACCGACCTGGGTTTACGGGGTCCAACCGAGGGTTATCCCTGCCCAACTCCCTTAGGGGGTTCCCTCATTGGGAGCCCTCGGGGCCGGGCTCTAGCTTTGGGGCGTGCCGCTCGCCGGGCACACGGAGATCCGCACAACGGCGTCAGGGTCCCCGTGCACCACCCACCCGCGCGACCCCCCACCGGCAACTCCCCGAGGAGACCCATGTTCGGGCTCAACCGTGCCAAGAAGGCCGCCGCTCTGGCCACCGCGACCGCTGCCGCCGCCGCGACCGCGCTGCTCGCCGCCCCCACCGCCGTCGCCGCGCCCCAGCCGATCGTCGGCGGGACCACGACCACGACGACCGCGTACCCGTTCGTCATGCAGATCACGGACGCCTCGCAGAACCAGTTCTGCGGCGGCACGCTCGTCTCGCCCACCAAGGTCGTCACCGCCGCGCACTGCATGGTCGGCGAGACCACCAGCAGCGTCCGCGTGGTCGGTGGCCGCACCTACCGCAACGGCACCAACGGCACCGTCAGCAGAGTCAGCAGGATATGGATCCACCCGAGCTACACCGACGCCACCAACGGCGACGACGTGGCCGTGCTGACGCTGTCGACGTCGATGCCCTACACCCCCGCGAAGTACGTCTCCTCCTCCCAGACCTCGGTGTACGCGGCCGGCACCACCGCCCGCATCCTCGGCTGGGGCACCACCGCCTCGAACGGCAGCAGCTCCAACCAGCTGCGCACCGCGACCGTACCGACCGTGTCCGACTCCAGTTGCGGCAGCTCCTACGGCTCCGACTTCGTGCAGAGCGACATGGTGTGCGCCGGATACACCGCCGGCGGCGTGGACACCTGCCAGGGCGACAGCGGCGGCCCCCTGCTCATCGGGGGCGTCCTGGCAGGCATCACTTCCTGGGGCGAGGGCTGCGCCCAGGCCGGTTACCCGGGTGTCTACACCCGGCTGACCACCTTCTCGAACCTGGTGACGACGCAGGTCAACTCCTGACCCACCACTAGCTCCTGAGTACCCCTCAGGTGAAATGCCAGGGGGCGTTGCGGGCCTCCACGCCCACACCCATGTTGACCACGATCTTGACGAGACCGGGGATCTGCATGACGTT
>NZ_JBEYZD010000038.1:0-87118 GCF_040645895.1 Streptomyces olindensis
TTGAGGTGCTAGTGCCCTTTATCGGGCGTGGGGGTTCAAGTCCCCCCTCGGACACATGAGGCTGAGGGCCGTGACCGCGAGGTCACGGCCCTCAGGCGTTTCCGCGGAGAGGGTGACCATGACCAGGCGTTCCTGCCCCTGCGGGCTTCCCGAGCCCTACGAGGCATGCTGCGGCCGCTTCCACTCCGGGGCCGGCGCCGCGCCCACCGCGGAGGCGTTGATGCGGTCGCGGTACTGCGCCTTCGTGCAGGGCGACGCCGGGTATCTGCTGCGGACGTGGCATCCGCGGACGCGGCCCGGGACGCTGGAGCTCGACCCGGGGATGCGGTGGACCGGGCTGGAGATCCTGGGCACGCGGGACGGGTCCGCGTTCCACGCCACCGGGACCGTGGAGTTCCGGGCCTCGTACCGGGGTGGGTCGCTGCACGAGCTCAGCCGGTTCGAGCGGGTCGACGGGGCGTGGGTGTACGTCGACGGGGAGTTCCTGCCGTAGCGGTCCTACGGCGCCAGGATGTCCAGTTCCTGGAGGGCGCCGACCGTGATCTCGCGGGTCAGTTCCTCCGCGCGGACGGCGTCGCCCGCGCGGACCGCCTCGGCGACCTGGACGTGCAGGGTGACGGCCGCCGGGTCGGGGTCCTCGAACATCACGTCGTGGTGGGTGCGGCCGGCCAGGACCTCGGCCACGACGTCGCCGAGGCGGGCGAACATCTCATTGCCGGAGGCGTCCAGGATGACGCGGTGGAAGGCGACGTCGTGGACGAGGTACTCCTCCAGTTTGTGGCCGCGTGAGTTGGCGACCATGCCGAGGGCGCACTCGGTGAGTTCGGCGCACTGCCCGGCCGTGGCGTGCCGGGCGGCGAGGCCGGCCGCGACCGGTTCGATCGCCGAGCGCAGCACCGTGAGGGAGCGCAGTTGCCGGGGGCGGTCGGCGCCGGCCAGGCGCCAGCGGATGACCTGCGGGTCGTAGACGTTCCACTCGGCCATGGGGCGGACCGTGACGCCGACGCGGCGGCGGGACTCGACCAGGTGCATGGACTCCAGGACGCGGACCGCCTCGCGCATCACGGAGCGTGACACGTCGAAACGCTGGGCGAGTTCGTCCGTGCGCAGCACGCTGCCCGGCGGGTACTCCCCCGCGGTGATCTCGGGGCCGAGGGTGTCCAGTACGTGGCCGTGCAGCCCCCGGCCCGGTGTGGTCATGCACTCAGCGTACGGGGTAGATCACGGAGACAAAAAGTCAGACTTATTCATCACGACCTCTTGAATTCGTCGTACCTAATGGGTTTCAGTTGCGTCGACATCACGTGTCGACGAAGACAGCAGACAGTGAGGCAGCGATGAACACCCCCCACGTCGTCGTGGTCATGGGCGTCGCGGGCACCGGCAAGACCACCATCGGTCCCCTGCTCGCGGCCCGGCTCGGCGTTCCGTACGCCGAGGCCGACGACTTCCACCCGCCGGCCAACATCGCCAAGATGTCGGCCGGGACGCCGCTCACCGACGAGGACCGGTGGCCCTGGCTGGACGCCATCGGCGACTGGGCGCACGGGCGGGCCGGGCTCGGCGGGGTGGTCAGCTGCTCGGCGCTGAAGCGGTCGTACCGCGACCGGCTGCGGTCCGCCGCGCCCGGCGTGGTCTTCGTGCACCTCACGGGTGACCGCGCGCTGATCGAGGACCGGATGTCGCACCGGCAGGGGCACTTCATGCCCACGACGCTGCTCGACTCCCAGTTCGCCACGCTCCAGCCGCTCCAGGCGGACGAGGCGGGGGTCGCGGTGGACGTCACGGGCAGCCCGGCGGAGATCACCGAGCGGGCGGTGCACGCCCTCAGCTCGCTCCCCGAGCCGATCCGGTAACCCCTCCCGGTCTCCCTCCCCTCTCCCCGACTCCCCAACGCAAGGGACAACCCCCGTGACCAGACTCAGCGTCGAGATGCTGGCAGCGGACGCACCCGAGCCGATCACCTCGGCCGGCCACGCTCAGCTGGGCATCGCCGTCCTGGCGGGCATCGCCGTCATCGTCCTGCTCATCACCAAGTTCAAGCTGCACGCCTTCCTGGCGCTGACCATCGGGTCACTGACGCTCGGCGCGATCGCCGGGGCGCCGCTGGACAAGGTCCTCACCAGCTTCAGCACCGGCCTCGGCTCCACGGTCGCCGGTGTCGGCGTGCTGATCGCCCTCGGGGCGATCCTCGGCAAGATGCTCGCCGACTCCGGCGGCGCCGACCAGATCGTCGACACCATCCTGGCCAGGGCCGGCGGGCGTTCGATGCCGTGGGCGATGGTGCTCATCGCCTCCGTGATCGGACTGCCGCTGTTCTTCGAGGTCGGCATCGTGCTGCTGATCCCGGTGGTGCTGATGGTCGCCAAGCGCGGCAACTACTCGCTGATGCGCATCGGCATCCCGGCGCTCGCGGGCCTGTCCGTGATGCACGGCCTGGTGCCGCCGCACCCCGGCCCGCTGGTCGCGATCGACGCCGTCGGGGCCGACCTCGGCGTGACGCTGGCGCTGGGCGTCCTCGTCGCCATCCCGACGGTGATCATCGCCGGGCCGCTGTTCTCGAAGTACGCGGCCCGCTGGGTCGACGTCCCGGCCCCCGAGAAGATGATCCCGCAGCGCGCCTCCGAGGACCTCGAGAAGCGTCCCGGCTTCGGCGCCACGCTCTTCACCGTGCTGCTCCCGGTGATCCTCATGCTCGCCAAGGCACTGGTCGGCATCGTGGTGGACGACCCCGAGAACGCCGTGCAGCGCGTCTTCGACGTCATCGGCGCCCCGATGATCGCCCTGCTCGCCTCGGTGCTGGTCGGGATCTTCACGCTGCTGCGGCCCGCCGGGTTCTCCAAGGAGCGGATCTCGCCGCTCGTCGAGAAGAGCCTCATGCCGATCGCGGGCATCCTGCTGATCGTCGGCGCGGGCGGCGGCTTCAAGCAGACGCTCATCGACACGGGTGTGGGACAGATGGTCCTGGACATCTCCGAGGACTGGGCCATTCCCGCGCTGCTGCTGGCCTGGCTGATCGCCGTGGTGATCCGGCTCGCGACCGGTTCGGCGACGGTGGCCACGGTCTCGGCCGCCGGTCTGGTCGCCCCGCTCGCGGCGGACATGTCCACCACGCACGCCGCCCTGCTCGTCCTGGCCATCGGCGCCGGCTCGCTGTTCTTCAGCCACGTCAACGACGCCGGCTTCTGGATGGTGAAGGAGTACTTCGGGCTGAGCGTCGGCCAGAACATCAAGACCTGGTCCGTCATGGAGACGATCATCTCGGTGGTCGCCGGCGGTCTGGTCCTGCTGTTGTCCCTCGTGATCTAGGAGCGCTGCGGCGATGACGGCTCACCCCCTCTTCGACATCAGCGGCCGGACGGCGCTGGTGACCGGCTCCAGCCGGGGCATCGGACTGGCTCTGGCCCGCGGTCTGGCGGAGGCCGGCTGCACGGTCGTGCTGAACGGACGCGACAAGGACCGGCTGGCCGAGGCCGCCGGCGAGCTGCCCGGCGACCGGGTGCACACGGCCGCGTTCGACGTGACCGACGGACCCTCGGTGGCCTCGGGGATCGCCGAGGTCGAGGAGCGGGTGGGCCCGCTCGACATCCTCGTGAACAACGCGGGCATGCAACTGCGCGCGCCGCTGCTGGAGTTCGCCGACGCCGACTGGCACCGGATCCTGGACACCAACCTGACCAGTGCCTTCCTGGTGGGCCGGGAGGCCGCGCGCCGGATGACGGAACGCGGCCACGGCAAGATCATCAACATCTGCTCGCTGCAGAGCGAGGTGGTGCGGCCCGGGATCGCGCCGTACGCCGCCACCAAGGGCGCGCTGAAGATGCTGACCAAGGGCATGTGCGCCGACTGGGGACCGCACGGGGTGCAGGTCAACGGGCTCGGCCCCGGCTACATCGAGACCGAGCTGACCCGGCCGCTGGTGGAGGACGAGGAGTTCAGCTCCTGGGTGCGGCGGCGCACGCCGGCCGGGCGCTGGGGGCGTACGCAGGACCTGGTGGGCGGGGTGCTGTTCCTCGCCTCCCCCGCCGCGGACTTCGTCGGCGGGCAGGTGCTGTACGTCGACGGCGGTATGACGAGCGTGCTGTGACCGGCTGCCGGGAGACTGTGATGCTGGGTTGTGTGATCCACGGCCGGGGCGACCTGCGCGTGGCGAAGCTGCCGGTGCCGGTGCCCGGGCCCGGGCAGGCGCTGGTGGCCGTCCGGTACGGCGGGGTGTGCGGATCCGATCTGCACTACTGGCGGCACGGCGGGGTCGGTGACTTCCGGCTGCGCGAGCCGATGGTGCTCGGGCACGAGGTCGTGGGCACCGTCGTGGAGTACGGGGCCGGCGCGTCGGGTCCGGCGCCCGGCACGGCCGTCGCCGTGCATCCGGCGACCCCGTGCGGGGTGTGCCCGGAGTGCGCGGGCGGACGGCGGAACATCTGCCGGGACACGCGGTACCTGGGCAGTGCGGCGCGCTTTCCGCACGTGCAGGGCGGGTTCGCGGCGCGGGTGGTCGTGCCCGCCGAACAGGTACGGGCCCTGCCGGACGGGCTCGGGCTGCGGCGGGCCGCGCTCGCCGAACCCCTGGCCGTCGCGCTGCACGCGGTGCGGCGGGCCGGGGACGTGGCCGGCCGGCACGTGCTGGTGACCGGGGCCGGGCCCATCGGGTGCCTGGTGGTCGCGGCGGCGAAGGCGGCGGGGGCCGCCCGGGTCACCGTGACGGACCTGCTCCCGGCCGCACTGGCGTACGCCTCGGCGGCGGGGGCGGACGCCCTTGTACGGGCCGATGATCCCGACGACCCCGGGTGGCCGTCCGAGGTGGATGTCGCGATCGAGGCGTCCGGGGTGGCCGGGGGGCTGGACGCGTGTCTGCGGCGGGTGCGGCGGGGTGGGGTCGTCGTGCAGTTGGGGATGTTGCCGGCGGGGGACAGTCCGTTCGCGGGGAACCTGGTGGTGAGCCGGGAGATCGAGCTGCGGGGGGCGTTCCGGTTCGACGGGGAGTTTGATCAGGCGCTTGAGTTGTTGGCGGCTGAGCCGGTGTTCGAAGGGCTGATCAGTGCGGTGGTTCCCGTGGGGGAGGCCGAGTCGGCGTTCGTGCTGGCCGCTGATCGGAGTCGGGCGTGCAAGGTGTTGTTGGATTTCGCCCCGGCGCCGTGATCCGAGCGGCCGTCGAGCGTCTGCGGGTGTGTGGGGGTTCTTCGCGCAGTTCCCCGCGCCCCTGAGGGGCGTCACCTACGGGCGCCACAGGGGGTGCTCCCTGTCCGCCCACTCTCTGGTCACCCCGCCGGTGCGCATCCCCCTGCGGGACTCCGGGTCCGCGAGGGCCATGCCGATGTGGCCGGCCAGGACGATGCCGATCGTGAGGGCCAGCCAGTCGTGGACGAAGGTCGCGCTGGTGCGCCAGAGCAGGGGGGTGAGGTGGGTGAGCCACATCATCAGGCCGGTGCCGAGCATGACGAGGGTGGCGCCGGCGATCCAGGCCGCGTAGATCTTCTGGCCCGCGTTGAACTTGCCGGCGGGGCGGGACGCGGGGCGCTTGTCGCGGTGCAGGGCGGCGCGCAGCCAGGTGCGGTCGTGCGGGCCGAAGCGGTTGAGGTGGCCGAGGTCGGTGCGCAGGGCCCGGGAGGCGAGTCCTGCCAGGACGGGGACGGGCAGGGCGAGGCCGGCCCAGATGTGCAGCGTGACGACCAGGGCGCGGCGGCCGACGAGTTCGGCGAGCTGGGGGACGTAGAGACAGGCCGCCGTCAGGACGCAGACGCCCATGAGCGCGGCCGTCGTGCGGTGCACCCAGCGCTCGGCCCGGCTGAAGCGCCGGACGGTGACCGGGGTGTCAGCTCGTAGGCGCATCGTCGCGTCCGTTCGAGCGGCCCACCCAGGCGTCGACGTCGTAGCCGCGCTCCTCCCAGTAGCCCGGATCGACCTCGTCGGTGAGGGTGATGCCGGAGAGCCACTTGGCGGACTTGTAGAAGTACATGGGCGCGACGTAGAGGCGGACGGGGCCGCCGTGGGCGTGGCCGAGGTCCTTGTCCTGCATGCGCAGGGCGACCATGACGTCGGCGCGGCGGGCCTGGGCGAGGGTGAGGCTCTCGGTGTACGTGCCGTCGAAGCAGGTGAAGCGGATGGCCCTGGCCGTGGGGCGGACCCCGGCCGCGTCCAGCAGCCGGGACAGGCGTACGCCCTCGAAGGGGGTGTCGGGGACGCGCCAGCCGGTGACGCACTGGACGTCGCGGACCAGGCGGGTCTGCGGGAGGGCCTTGAGGTCGGCCAGGGTGTAGGTGGCGGGGCGGTCGACCAGGCCGTCGATCGTGAGGCGGTAGGTGTCGGCGTTCTTGCGCGGGACGGAGGAGGCGACCGAGTAGTAGCGGAAGCCGCCGCCGTTCGGGAGCAGGCCGGTCAGGCCGGTGGGGTCCTTGTCGGCGGCGCTGCCGAGGAAGCCCTCCAGGCCGCGTTGCAGCGGCGGCGCGGCGACCACGCCGAGAGCGCCCAGGGCGAGGGTGCCGAGGAAGACACGGCGGCCGACCGGAGTGCCCCGTTCCGCGGGGGGTCCTTCTTCCACACCCTCAGGTACGTCCTCGTTCACGTACTCATTCGAGCACCCGCGGCCCCGTCAGGACAGGGATCGCGGGTGCCCGTCAGAGTTCCGTAACCACTTCTTACGCGGGCGGGGTCAGGACGAGGCCGCCTTCTCCAGCTGGAACGCCTCGTTGCCGAGGCCGATCCGGGCGTGCTTCTCGGGGGCGCGGGCCCGCAGCACCAGGCCGAGGACCAGGCCCGCGACCAGGGCGAGGCCGATGATGCCGGGCAGCACCCAGCTGAGCGAGGAGTCCGGGCCGGCGCCGACCAGCACCTCGAAGTCCTTGACCGTGTAGCAGGCGATGACGAGCAGGGCGATCCCGGCCAGCGCGGAGGTGACGAGACGCCAGGCCTGGGCGCCGGCGGCGCCGCGGCGGACGAAGAAGACGACCACCGACAGGGAGGCCGCCGCCATCAGCACGATCACGCCGAGGGCGCCGATGTTGCCCAGCCAGGTGAACAGGTGCAGGACCGGGGCGGTCGGGTCGCCGACCGGCTTGTCGTCGGCGATCGCGAAGGCGGCCACGACCACCACGGCGACGACGCTCTGGAGCAGCGAGCCGGTGCCGGGCGCGCCGCTGGTGCCGCTGGTGCGGCCGAAGGCGGCGGGCAGCAGGCCCTCGCGGCCCATGGCGAAGGCGTACCGGGCGACGACGTTGTGGAAGCTGAGCAGGGCCGCGAACATGCCGGTGACGAACAGGACGTGCAGGACGTCCGTGAAGGTGCCGCCGAGGCGGGACTCGGTGAGGAAGAACAGCAGTCCGGCGCTCTGCTTCTGGGACGTGCCGACGATGGCGGAGGGGCCGGTGGCGACGGTGAGGGCCCAGCTGCTCAGCGCGAAGAACACGGCGACCCCGCCGACGGCGAGGAACATCACGCGCGGCACCAGGACGTGCGGGCGGCTGGTCTCCTCGGCGTACACGGGTGCCTGCTCGAAGCCGAGGAACGCGGCGATGCAGAAGCAGAGCGCGGTGCCGACGCCGGCGCCGGTGAGGGTGTCGGGGTTGAAGGCGTGCAGTGACAGGCCCTCCTTGCCGGGGTCGGCGAGGGCGGCGACGTCGAAGACGACGACGAGGAGCACCTCGATGACCAGCAGCACGCCGAGCACGCGCGCGTTGACGTCGATCTTCAGCCAGCCGAGCAGGCCGACGGCGAGCGCGGCCACGAGGGCGGGGATCCACCAGGCGACCTCCACCTCGGCGTAGGTGGCGAGGAGCCCGGAGACCTCGAAGCCGAAGATGCCGTAGATGCCGATCTGGAGCGCGTTGTAGGCGACGAGGGCGACCAGGGCGGCGCCCGCTCCGGCGGTGCCGCCGAGGCCGCGGGAGATGTAGGCGTAGAAGGCGCCCGCGTTGTGGACGTGGCGGCTCATCTCGGCGTAGCCGATGCTGAACAGGACCAGGACGACGCCCAGCACGACGAAGAGCAGCGGCTGGCCGACGATGCCCATCACCGCGAATGTTGTGGGCATGACACCCGCGACCACCATGAGCGGGGCGGTCGCGGCGAGGACCGACAGCAGCAGTCCGCCGGTGCCGAGCCGGTCGGCGCGCAGGGCGCGCTCCTGCCCCTTGAAGGTGCTGATGCCGCCTGCGGCGGATGTGCTCGGTGTCGAACTGTCCGTGGTCATCGGGAGTGCGTCCTCACTGGTGGGATTCCGGGGGTGTCAGGCCGTGCCGAGCGCGCCGGCGCGGGCGGCGGCGAAGGCGGTGTGCGGGTCGCGGTCGGGGTACGACCAGGGCGCCGGGGTGGCGTGCCGGCCGATCCGGTGGAAGAGGGCGGCGGCCTCGGCCCCCCGCCCCTCGCAGAACTTGGCGTGGGCGAGGAAGTTCAGGTCGATCAGCCGCCGTGGATGGCCCTCCAGCTCCCACTCCAGCCACCAGTCGAAGGCCGCCTTCATGACCTGCCGGGCGCGGCGGCCGGTCCAGTGGCCGGAGGCGGCCGGGTCGGCGGGTTCGTGTCCGGCGGCGGCCAGCACCCGGTAGCGCTCGGCGTGCGCGATGACCGGGAGGATCGCGAGCGGGGAGTCGGCGGGTGCCTGTTCGGCGGCCCAGTTGGCGAAGTCGTAGACCTCGTGCAGCGGGTCCGGGCCGGCCTCGGTGCGGCGTCCGGCGAGCCGGGCGACCATCAGGTGGTGGGCGTGGTGGTGGTCGGGGTGCCGGCCGCGGACCTGCTCGAAGGCCCGGACCACGTCCTGGTCGGAGCCGGCGGCGCACTCCAGCAGCAGCAGGCCGAGCCAGGGGGTGGGGTCGGCGGGGACCCGCTCGGCGGCGCGCCGGCAGGACTCGCGGGCCTGCGCGGGCTTGCCCTTGCCGTGCAGGGTGCGCCGGACCTGGGCGAGGGCGAGCAGTACGGCGGCGTCGGCCGACTCGGGTTCGGCGAGCAGCCACTCGCGGGCCCAGGCGACGCTGTAGGACTCCCGCGCGAGGACCGTGACGCGGTGGCCGCGGCGGTCCCAGTCGTCCCCGGTGTGGACCAGCAGGGACCGGGCGTTCTGCCAGCGGCCCTGCGCCAGCGCGGCGCGGGCGGCCACGAGGTCGGCGTCGTCGAGGGCCTCGTCGAAGGCCTGCACCGCACGTCTGCGGCCACGGCCGAGGGGAGGCGGGGGTGGGGACACCGCGGGACTTCCTCACGCGCTCTTCTGGTGTTTCGGCTCACGGCGGTCGGGGGCGCGGGTGTGCGCATTGCCATGAACTGATCACGCACAGCCAACCCCCAGCCAACGGTTAACGTCAAGGGCCGCCCGGGTGTTACACGCGTCAACTGGCGTTACTCGTGAGGATTTTGTGATCGAAGGGGGTCCCGAGGATGCTGTAACCAGCATCCGATTTATCCGTTTCGCCCTTTGTGACGTACGTCATAGCGTGGGCGAGAGCCGCCCCCGACGATGGAAGGACGTACGGGCGCGCCGGGCGGAGCCGGCCGGTACAGTCGGCCCCTACGCCATCGTGAACCCGACCTGACGATCGAGGTACACCGCGTGTCGGTACTGGTCCTGGTGCTCGCCCTGAGCGCCGCCTGCTGTCTGGGCTTCGGATTCGTCCTGCAGCAGAACGCGGCCCAGCGGGCCCCGCTGAGCGACTTCCTCTCCTTCCGGCTGCTCATCGACCTGGTGAAGGTGCCGCGCTGGCTCGGCGGCATCGCGCTGATGGTGGTCGGCATGGCCCTGGGCGCGGCCGCGCTCGGGCAGGGCGAGCTGTCGCTGGTGGAACCGCTGCTGGCGACGAACCTGCTCTTCGCGCTCGCGCTGTCCCGCAGGCAGACCCGGCAGCCGCTGGGCCGCCAGGGCTGGGCGGGTCTGCTGCTGCTGGCGGGCGGTGTGACGGCGTTCATCGTGGCGGGTCAGCCGCAGAGCGGCGCCGCGACGGCCGATCCGGTGCGGCAGTGGCTGATCATCGGGGTCATGATCGGGCTCGCGCTGCTGCTCACCGCACGCGGCAAGCGGTCCCGGCTGAGTTCCGGTCCCGTACTGCTGGCGCTGGCCGCCGGGCTGCTCTACGGCGTGCAGGACGCGCTGACGCGGGTGAGCGGGCAGACGTTCTCCGAGGGCGGCTTCGTCGAGCTGATGACCGGCTGGCAGCCGTACGCCGTTCTCGCGCTCGGCGTCACCGGGCTGGTCCTCGTGCAGAGCGCCTTCGAGACCGCGTCCCTGCGCAAGTCGCTGCCCGCCCTCACCGCGGCCCAGCCGCTCGCCGGGATCATCTGCGGCGTCGGCTTCCTGGGCGACCGGCTGCGGACCGACGCGGTGGCGCTGACCTGGGAGGCCGGCGGGCTCCTGGCCGTGGTGGCCGGGATCGTCCTGCTGGGGCTGCATCCGGCGATGCCGACGGGGACGGTCCCGGAGCGGACGCGCGTGGCGACCCCCGCGGTGAGCCCCGCTTCGCCCTGACCCGGGCCACGGCGTCCTCCCCCGGCCGCCCGGCCCCGGCCGCCCCCGTCCCGCTCCGGTTGCCTCCCCTGCTTGGATGAGGCCATGAGCGCTGCTGACGAGATCCTCGACATCGTCGACGAGAACGACCAGGTCATCGGGCAGTCCCCGCGGGGCGAGGCCTACACCCGGGGGCTGCGGCACCGCTGCGTGTTCATCCAGGCCCGGGACGCCGAGGGCCGGATCTTCGTGCACCGGCGGACACCGACCAAGCTGGTCTTCCCCTCCCTGTACGACATGTTCGTCGGCGGAGTCGTCGGCGCCGGCGAGGCCTACGACACGGCCGCCCTGCGCGAGGCCGAGGAGGAACTGGGCGTGACCGGCCTGCCGGACCCGCGGTACCTCTTCAAGTTCCTCTACGACGACGGCACCGGCCGGACCTGGTGGTCGGCGGTGTACGAGGTGCGCTGCGAGCTGCCCGTCCGGCCGCAGGCCGAGGAGGTGGCCTGGCACGACTTCCTGCCCGAGGACGAGGTGGAGCGACGCCTCGGCGACTGGGAGTGGGTGCCCGACGGGCTGGCGGCGTACGAGCGGCTCAAGGCGTTCCGCGCCACGCCCGGCGATCGGCTTGGGTAGGGTCGCGCAGATGATCGAGTTCGTGCGGAACGTCCGCTTGTGGTTCGTGCCCGCGGAGGTCCGGCGGGACGGTGAGACGCCCGACTACCGGTTCTCGCTGGCGAACGAACGCACCTTCCTGGCCTGGCTGCGCACCGCGCTCGCGCTGATCGGCGGCGGCTTCGCCGTCGACCAGTTCCTGCCCGACCTGCGCTGGGGCTGGCGGGTCGGGCTGGCGCTCGCGCTGCTCGCCGCGGGCGTGCTGTGCTCGCTGCGGGCGGTCAACCACTGGGTGCGCTGCGAGCGGGCCATGCGCCGGGGCGAGGACCTGCCGGTGTCCCGGTTCCCGGCGCTGCTGAGCCTGGTCGTCGCCGTCGTCGCCGTCGCCATGGTCGTCGTGGTGCTCGTGGGGTGGGAAGGGTGAGCACGGCGGCGGCCCGGCAGGACCCCGACCGCGATCCCGGGCTGCAGCCCGAGCGGACCCGCCTGGCGTGGCGGCGTACGACGCTGTCGGGCACGGTCACGGCCGTCCTCGCCGTGAAGACCGCGCTGCACGGCGGGGCGTCGACGCCCGGGATCCTCGCCTGCGCACTGATCTGCGCCCTGTGGCTGGGCTTCCTCGGCGTCGCCCACCGCCGCATCCGCACGCTCGCGGCCACCGCCGCCCCCGCGTCGTTCGCGCCCCGGCACGCCGCGGCGGCGGCGCTGTGCACGGTGGCGATGGCGGTGTGCGGGGCGGCACTCGTCCTCTAGGGCACCGGCCTCCAGGACCCCGGCCTCCAGGACCCCGGCCTCCAGGACCCCGGCCTCTAGGACCCCCGGCCTCCAGGCCTCCCGGCTTCGTCGCACAGGACCCTCGGCTTCGGCCTCCAGGACCCCGGCTGCGGCCTCCAGGCCCCCGGCCCTCCGCGCGCCCCGGTCGTCACTCGGCGCCGTCGCCCTCCCAGGGCACCGTCACGACGATCTTGCCGCGCGTGCGGCCCTGCTCGTTCAGCCGGTGCGCGTCAGCCGCCCGCTCCAGCGGGAACGTCTCGTCGACGTGGACGCTCACCACGCCCTGTTCCGCCAGTTCGGACAGCCGTCGCAGGTCGTCGGCGTCGGGGCGGACGAAGTAGTAGCGGCCGCCGAAGTTCACCACCTCGTTGTCGGCGATGGACGCGAGCCGGCCCTCGGGGGCCAGCAGGTTCGCCGAGACCTTCAGCGCGTCCCCGCCGACCGTGTCGAACGCCGCGTCCACGCCCTCCGGCGCCACCCCCCGCACCCGCTCGCCCAGGCCCTCCCCGTAGGTCACCGGCTCGGCTCCCAGGCCCCGCACGAAGTCGTGGTTCGGCTCGCTCGCCGTACCGATCACCCGGGCACCCAGGTGGACGGCGAGCTGCACGGCGACGGAGCCGACACCGCCGGCCGCGGCGTGCACCAGGACGGTCTCCCCCCGTTTGACCTGGAGCACCTTCACCAGCACCTGGTAGGCGGTGAGCCCCACCAGGGGCAGTCCGGCCGCCTCCTCCCAGGAGAGGTTGCGCGGCTTGCGCGCGAGGGTGCGCAGGGGCGCGGCCACGTACTCGGCGAAGGTGCCGCGGGAGAGGAAGTCCTCGCGCACGTACCCGATGACCTCGTCCCCGACGTCGAACTCCGAGACGGCCACACCCGGCCGCACCACGACGCCCGAGACGTCCCAGCCGGGCACCACGGGGAAGAAGGGGGCGAGGATCCCGTCCAGGTGGCCCTCGCGCGCCTTCCAGTCGACGGGGTTCACGGCCGCCGCCCGCACCTTCACCAGCACCGCGTCCGGGCCGACCACGGGGTCGCGCACCTCCCCGAACGCCAGCACCTCGGGTCCGCCGTACCGTGAGTAGCTGATGGCCTTCATGGCTCTGACCTTCCGGGCTCGCAGGGCGGCCCGCAAGCCGGATGGCCTGAACGTACCGGCCGGAACCTCCCCGGCGTCCCGTCGCGGCGGCCGTCGGCCTATCGTGGCTCCGATCACGTTTCGGCCCCGCTCTGGACGACATACCGACCGGTCGGCATCATGAGTCGGGAACTGTTCACCTGCCCGTAGGAGCGATTCATGAGCCCCGATCATCCACCCGGACTCGATCTCGACCGGCTGCGCGGCCTGCTCGGACGCGAGCGGCCCGGCCTGGTGGGCGGCCCGCTGTCCGGCCGGCTGATCGAGGGCGGACGGTCGAACCTCACCTACGCGGTCTCCGACGGCACGTCCCGGTGGGTCGTGCGCCGGCCCCCGCTCGGCCACGTCCTGGCCACCGCGCACGACATGCGGCGCGAGCACCGGGTGATCAGCGCGCTGCACCCGACCGCCGTGCCGGTGCCGCGGCCGGTGCTGCTGTGCGAGGACGAGGAGGTGCTCGGGGCGCCGTTCTACGTCATGGAGTTCGTCGAGGGCACGCCCTACCGCACCGCCGACCAGCTCCTCCCGCTCGGTCCGGAGCGGACCCGGGGCGCGGTGCTGAACCTGGTCGACACCCTCGTGGAGCTGCACGCGGTCGACCCGGGCGAGGTGGGTCTCGCCGACTTCGGGCGGCCCGAGGGGTTCCTGGACCGGCAGCTGCGGCGCTGGGGCAAGCAGCTGGACGCCTCCCGCAACCGCGACCTGGACGGCATCGACGAGCTGCACGCCGCGCTCGGGCGCGAGCTGCCCCGCTCCCCCGCCCCGGCCGTGGTGCACGGTGACTACCGGCTCGACAACGTGCTGATCGGCGAGGACGACGAGATCAAGGCGGTCCTCGACTGGGAGATGTCGACGCTGGGCGACCCGCTCACCGACCTCGGCCTGCTGGTGATGTACAGCATGCCGCTCGGCATGCCCGAGTCGCCCGTCTCGACCACCGCCGAGGCGCCCGGCAACCCCTCGCCGTCCGAACTCATCGAGCGGTACGCCGCGCGCTCGGGGCGCGACGTCTCCGCCGTCTCCTGGTACACGGCCTTCGCCTGGTTCAAGCTCGCCGTGATCCTGGAGGGCATCCACTACCGCTACACGCTCGGCCAGACGGTCGGGCGCGGCTTCGACCGCATCGGCGACCTCGTGCCCGTCTTCGTCCGGCACGGACTCACCACGCTCCACGAAGGCCTCCAGGAGGGCTGATCCAGATGGACTTCGCTTTCGACGCGCGCACCGAAGAGCTGCGCGCCAGGCTCCTCGCCTTCATGGACGAGCACGTCTACCCGGCCGAGGCAGTCGCGCACGAGCAGCGCGCACGGCTCGACTCCCCCTGGGAGACCGTGCCGGTGGTGGAGGAGCTGAAGGCCGAGGCGCGCAGGCAGGGCCTGTGGAACCTCTTCCTGCCGGACTCCGAGTACGGCGCCGGGCTGACCAACCTGCAGTACGCGCCCCTCGCGGAGATCATGGGCCGCTCGCCGCAGCTGGCGCCGACGGTGACGAACTGCGCCGCGCCCGACACCGGCAACATGGAGGTGCTCACCCAGTTCGGCGACGAGCAGCAGCGCAAGCAGTGGCTGGAGCCGCTGCTGGCCGGTGAGATCCGCTCGGCGTTCGCGATGACCGAGCCGGACGTGGCCTCCTCCGACGCCACGAACATCACGACCCACATCGAGCGGGACGGCGACGAGTACGTCATCACCGGCCGCAAGTGGTACATCTCCGGGGCCATGCACCCCGACTGCAGGATCTTCATCGTGATGGGCAAGACCGACCCGGACGGGGAGGACATCCGGCGCCAGCAGTCCATGGTGCTGGTGCCGCGTGACACCCCGGGCGTCACGATCAAGCGGGCGATGCAGGTGTTCGGGTACGAGGACCACTACCACGGCGGGCACGCCGAGGTGGTCTTCGACCACGCGCGCGTGCCGGTGTCGAACCTGATCGGTGAGGAGGGCGGCGGCTTCGCCATCGCGCAGGCGCGCCTCGGGCCCGGGCGCATCCACCACTGCATGCGGCTGATCGGCATGGCGGAGCGGGCGATCGAGCTGATGTGCCGGCGGGCGGTGTCCCGGACTGCCTTCGGGAAGGCGCTGGCGCAGCAGGGCGTGGTGCAGAACTGGATCGCCGACGCGCGGGTGACGGTGGAGCAGTTGCGGCTGCTGGTGCTGAAGACGGCGTGGCTGATGGACACGGTGGGCAATCGCGGGGCGCACACCGAGATCCAGTCGATCAAGATCGCGACGCCCCGGGCGGTGGTGGACATCCTCGACCGGGCGATCCAGCTGCACGGGGCGGGCGGGGTGAGCCAGGACCTCCCGCTGGCGGAGCTCTACGCGGGGGCGCGGACGCTGATGATCGCGGACGGGCCGGACGAGGTGCATCAGCGGTCGCTGGCCCGGCGGGAGTTGAAGCGGTACCTGTGAGGGCGAGGGGGTTCAGGGGCGGAGCCCCCTGAACCCCCTCGGCGTACGGGTGGTTACGGGCGCAGGGCCCTGAGCAGCAGGTCGGCCAGGTGGTCCGCGACCTCCTGGGGGCTGAGCGGGCCGTCCGGGCGGTACCACGTCGACAGGTGGTGGACCGAGCCGAAGTGGTAGTCGACGACCAGGTCCGCCGGCGTCGCCTTGGAGAAGACGCCCGACTGCTGGCCCTCCTCGATCAGCGCGCGGAAGCGTTCGTGGTAGCGGCGGCGTTCCGCGCGCACCTGCTTGTTCTTCTCGGGACTCAGGTGGTGCATCGACCGCCAGAAGATCATCGCGTCGTCGAGGTTGTCGATGGTCGTCACGACGACGTCCGCCGCCGCGGCCCGCAACCGCTTCTCGACCGGCTCGTCGGCGCCCGCGACGGCGTCCAGTCTCTCCTGCTGGATGCGCAGCACGCGCGCGTACACCTCGTGCAGCAGGTCGTCCTTCGAGCCGAAGTAGTGGTACAGCGCCCCTTTGGTGACACCGGCCGCCTCGACGATCTCCTGCACGGAGGTGCGGTCGTAGCCCTGCTCGGCGAAGAGCCGGGTGGCGGCGGCCAGGAGCCGCTGAGGGACGGGAGTGCCGTCCGGGTCCGTGGTCCTGGGCACTGCCGCCACCTGCCTTTCCGTACTGCTGTCAGTTGCCTTGCGTCCGGGAACGGAGCTCCCGACGGAGGATCTTCCCACTGGCCGTCTTCGGCAAGTCCGGCAGGATCTCCACCTGGCGCGGGTATTTGTAGGCGGCCAGTCTCTCCTTGCAGTGCGCGGCGAGCGCATCCGGGTCCGCCTCGGCGCCCGGACGCAGGCTGATGTAGGCCTTGACGGTCTCCCCGCGGTACCCGTCGGGCACGCCCACCACGGCGGCTTCCCGCACCGCCGGGTGGGTGTAGAGCACGTCCTCCACCTCTCGCGGCCACACCTTGAAGCCGGACGCGTTGATCATGTCCTTCTTGCGGTCGACGACGTACAGCCAGCCCTGCTCGTCCATGAAGCCGATGTCGCCGGTGCGCAGCTCGGCGCCGGGGAACGTCTCGGCGGTGGCGTCGGGGCGCCGCCAGTAGCCGGGCACCACCTGCGGGCCGCGGACGACGATCTCGCCCTGTTCACCGAAGGGCACCTCGTCGCCGTGGTCGTCGACGATCCGGACGACCGTGTCGGGGCCGGGCAGGCCCACGGCGAGGGTCCCGGAGACCGGGTCGACGGGCGCCTCCAGGCCGGGCGGCACGGAGGCGCACGGGGCGGTGCACTCGGTGAGCCCGTAGCCGTTGCGAATGTACGGGCCGAAGCCCGCCCGGAACTTCTCCACCAGCGCGGGCGGCAGCGGGGCGCCTCCGGAGGAGATCACCCGGAAGGAGGAGAAGTGGTCGCGCGTGACGGAGGGGTGGGCGGCCAGGGCCATGAAGGCCGTGGACGGGCCGACGGTGTAGTGCGGCCGGTGCTCGGCGAACGCGTCGAGCACCACGCCCGCCTCGAAGCGGTAGGCCAGCACGAGCGTGCCGGCGCTGTTCAGGCAGGCGCCGAGCTGGCAGACCATGCCGGTGATGTGGAACAGCGGCGCCAGCGCGAAGTAGACGGGGCGTTCGGGCAGCCCGAGGCCGGTCCGCTGCCGTTCGGCGTTGTACATGATGTTGCCGTGCGTGTTGGTGGCGCCCTTGGGCGTGCCGCTCGTGCCCGAGGTGTAGCTGATCAGCGCGATGTCGGCGGGGTCGGGGTCCCGGTCCACGGGCGCCTTGTGCCCGGCCCGTGCGACCGCGGCCAGGTCGTCGGCGTCCGCCGCCTGGGGCAGCCGCTCGAAGGTGAGCACACGCGCGTCGTCGCGCGTCTGAAAGTCCAGCTCGCAGCCGGTGAGCACGATCCGCACGGGCGAGTCCGCCGCCGTCTCGCGCAGGTACGACTCCCAGGCCCGGTCCGAGCAGATCAGCGCGGCCACCTCGCCGTCCCGCAGGACGTGGGCCACCTCGCCGGACTTGTACATCGGGTTGACGGGCACGACCACCGCGCCCGCCTTCCACGCGCCCAGCACGGCGAGCACGAAGTGCGGGGAGTTCTGCAGCAGGACCGCGACCCGGTCGCCGCGCTCCAGACCACGGGCCGCCAGGTGCCCGGCTACGGAGTCGCTGAACTCGTCGGCCTCGCGGTAGGTCAGCCGGCCGTCGAAGTAGGCCAGGAAGTCGCCGTCCGGCGTCTCGGCCGCGGCCCGGCGCAGGGCGTGCACCAGGGAGCCGGCGGGGCTGATCGGGCCCTTCTGGTCGTCGCTGAGCAGTGCGAGCCAGGGCTGGGCCGCGTAACGGGACTCGGTCACCGGTTCTCCTCCCACTGCTGCTGGATGCGGTTCATGCCGGTCAGCCACCGGTCGGGGTCACCGGCCCGGGCCTGGTAGTAGGCGGCGACCTCGGGGTGGGGCAGGATCAGGAAGCGGTCCTCCTCGACGCCCTTGAGCAGGGCGTCCGCCACGGCCTCCGGCTCGATCGCGGTCGGCTTGAGCACCAGGTCGCCCGCGCTGCCGGTCGCGGCCAGCATGTCGGTGCGCACGCCCTGCGGGCAGATGGCGTGCACCTTCACGCCCCGGTGCCGGTACGTCAGCGACAGCCACTCGGCGAAGGCGAGGGCGCCGTGCTTGGTGACGGCGTAGGGCGCCGCGCCGATCATGGTGAGCAGTCCGGCGGCGGAGACCGTGGACACGAACCTGCCGCCGCCCCGCTCCAGCCAGTCCGGCAGCAGGGCGTGGGCCGCCCGGACATGGGCCATGACGTTGACGTCCCAGGAGGCGGCCCAGGCCGTCTCGTCCAGCGGCCCGTCGGCGCTGCCGCCCTCGAAGGCGACTCCGGCGTTGGCGCAGTAGACGTCGACGGTCCCGTCGAGCGCGTCGCGGGCCTGCCCGATGATCGCCGAGGCGTCGCCGGCCACGGCGATCCCGCCGATCTCCTCCGCGACGAGCTTGGCCCGCTCGGCGTCCAGGTCGTTGACGACGACCCGGGCCCCCTCGGCGGCGAACCGCCGGGCGAGCGCGGCCCCGATCCCGCCCCCGGCCCCCGTGACGACGACGCCCGACCCCTGAAAGGCTCCCACCATCGGTCTCCTTAAGACGCGGCTCAGCAAGCAGGCCCAGACTAACCGGTCGGTATGTTTGAAGGAAGGGGGCGGCGCAGCACCCTAGGGGCGCGAGGAACTGCGCGACCAGCCACGACGAACCGGCAGAAAACGGATCACGGAGGCCACTTCATGCGCCCTTCCAGACGAGCCGTCCTCACGGCAGCCGCCACGGCCGCCGTCTCGACAGCGCCCACCGCCGCCGCAGCCCCGCCCCACCGCCGACTCCGCACCGGCTTCGAACGACTCGCCCACGACGGCTACACCCTGCTCAAGGGCCAGAAGGTGGGCGTCGTCACCAACCCGACCGGCGTCACCCGCGACGCCCGCCACATCGTCGACGTCATGCACGCGGACACCCGAGTGGAGCTGAGGGCCGTCTTCGGCCCGGAACACGGCTTCCGCGGCACCGCCCAGGCCGGCGGCTCCGAGGGCCGCTACGACGACCCGGCGACCGGCCTGCCCGTCTACGACACGTACCTCAAGAGCGGCCGGCCGCTCGCCGACGTCTTCACCGCGTCCGGCGTGGACACGGTCGTCTTCGACATCCAGGACGTCGGCGCCCGCTTCTACACGTACATCTGGACCCTGTACGACTGCATGGAGGCGGCACAGCTCGCCGGCAAGCGGTTCGTGGTCCTGGACCGGCCCAACCCGGTGACCGGCCGGGCGGCCCTCGGGCCCGTCCTGCACAAGGAGTTCGCCACGTTCGTGGGACGCCAACCGATCGCACAGGCCCACGGCATGACCGTCGCCGAGCTGGCGCGGCTGTTCAACGAGGAGTTCCTGACCGAGCCCGTGCCGCTGGAGACCGTGCCGATGTCGGGCTGGAAACGGTCGGACTTCTACGACGCCTCCGGGCTGCCCTGGGTGCCGCCGAGCCCGAACATGCCGACGCCAGAGACGGCCCTGGTGTACTCGGGGACATGCCTGTTCGAGGGGACCAACCTGTCGGAGGGGCGCGGCACGACCCGGCCGTTCGAGCTGCTGGGGGCGGAGGGCATCGACCGGCGCTGGGCGGCCGCGGCGAACGAACTCGCCCTGCCCGGCGTGCGGTTCAGGGAGGCGTACTTCGCGCCCACCTTCTCGAAGTTCCAGGGGAAGACGATCGGCGGGGTGCAGGTCCATGTGCACGACCGGGCCGCGTTCGACCCCGTCCGCACCGGCATCGCCCTGCTCGTGACGGCCAAGCGGGTCTGGAGCGGCTTCGCCTGGCGCCCGGACCACTGGATCGACAAACTCACCGGCTCCACGCGCGTGCGCACGATGATCGACGCGGGCGCGGACACCGACGAGGTGGTGGCCGGGTGGCAGGAGGACCTGGCGGCCTTCCGCGGGATGCGGCGGAAGTACCTCCTCTACCGCTGAGCGCGGCCGCACGCCCGAATGCGCCCGTGACGTATGGCCAAGCTCCCCCGTTGGCAGGACGATGCGCCACACGTGGCGTCACCCGGGGGCGAGGGGGCCTTGTCATGGCGGATCCGGCGATGAGCGTGACTCCCTACTGGGAGCTGACCTTCGACGCG
Organism: Streptomyces olindensis; assembly: GCF_040645895.1. NCBI lineage: Bacteria > Bacillati > Actinomycetota > Actinomycetes > Kitasatosporales > Streptomycetaceae > Streptomyces > Streptomyces olindensis. The sequence continues at coordinate 20,016 of NZ_JBEYZD010000038.1, forward strand.
GACGGGGACCCGGCGGGCCGTCAGCGCGACCGGCTGCTCGCCGGGGTGAGCGAACGGAAGGTGCGCGACCTGATCGTCTTCGCCCACGGCTGGAACAACGACCGCTCGGGCGCGACGCGGCTCTACGACCGTTTCTTCGCGCCGCTCCCCCGGCTGGCCCCGGCCGCCCGGATCGGGTACGCCGGGGTGCTGTGGCCGGCGATGCGGTTCTCGGACGAGCCGATCCCCGACTTCCCCCGGGCCGTGGCCGCCGACTCGCCCCGGCGCCCGGCCCTCGACAAGGACACCCGGCACGCGCTGCTGGAGACCTTCCCGGGCCGGGCGATCCTGGTCGACCAGATCGCCCGGCTGCTGGAGCAGCAACCACCGGAGGAGGCCGAGCTGGAGGAGTTCGGACGGCTGGTGCGGCTGCTGGTGGAGGTGGTGGCGCCCGGGCCGCAGGCGCTGTTCGCTGCGGACACGGAGGCGGAGGGAGTGCCGCAGAGCGAGCCGGGGATGTTCGCCGGGTCCTCGGCGGCGGCCTGCGCGGAGTTCGCGCGGGCGCTCGCGGAACCGGACGTCACCGGTGCCCCACGGGGTTTCAGGATCCCGAACCCCTGGGACGGTGCCCACGAGCTGCTGCGGCAGGCGACGTACTACGCGATGAAGCGGCGCGCGGGCACCGTCGGCGAGCGCGGACTCGGCCGGGTCGTCGGGCAGCTCGCCGCGGCTGCGCCGCATGTGCGCGTGCACCTCGTCGGGCACAGCTTCGGCGCGCGGCTGGTGTCGTTCGCGCTGCGCGGTCTCCCCGAGGGCGTCCGCACGGTGAAGTCGGTGACGCTGCTCCAAGGGGCGTTCTCGCACTACGCCTTCGCGGCCCGGCTGCCGCACGACGCCCGGGCCGGAGGAGTGCTCCAGGGACAGCAGAACCGCGTCGACGGTCCCCTGGTGTGCTGCCACTCGCGGCACGACACGGCACTCGGCACGATGTACCCGCTGGCGTCCCGCATGGCGGGCGACAGCCGGTCGGTCGCCGGCCTCGACATGGGCCGGGCCCTGGGCGCCAAGTGGGGCGCTCTGGGCTACGACGGCGTCCAGGCGGTGCCGGGCACGCGCGCGTACACCCTCGCCCAGGCCCTGAAGGCGAAGCTGCCCGCCTCGGGGTGCGTGAACGTGGACGCGGCGGCGGTGGTGAGACGGGGCGGGCCGCCGGCCGGGGCGCACAGCGACATCCTGCACGAGGAGCTGGCCCGGCTGGTGCTGGCGGCGGGCCGCGTCCGCTGACCCGCCGCCGGCCCTCGCGTCACCGGTGTGAGGTGAACTCCACGACCTGTTGGTAGGTCGGCCGGTTCTGCCAGCTGATCTTGCCGTGCTTGATGCCGCCGAGGGTGCGGTGGTTGATCGAGTCGGCACACCACTGGTCGCCCGCCGCGCACACGTCGTCGCCCGGGTAGACCTGGGCGGCGGTCTTGCCGGCCGCCTCCTTCAGGGTGCTGACGAGGGTGTCCCGGCAGGCGGCGAGACTGCCGTCGCCGCAGTACTCGCGGGCCAGCGGCCCTTGGACCTGCTCGCCGAGGACGGCCCGGATGTCCTTGTCGACGTAGCTCCACCAGCCGTACTGGAAGGAGCTCCCGGCGTGCGAGCCGGTCGGGCCGTGCGCGGCCGACGGGGACTCGTCCACGGGCAGGTTGGCGGTCATGGCCTCGAAGAGCTCACTGCCCAGGCCCGGTTCGAACTCGGCCTTGACCAGCAGCGGCCACCAGGCGTCCAGGATGCGGATCGCGTCGGCGTCGGCGTACTTCTTCGAGCCGGCCGAGGTCTCGGTGCGCTTCCCGCCCGCGGCGAGCCACGCCTGGAGCTTGCCGACGGCGGCGGCCGCCGCCGGGTCGGTGACGGGCGAGCTGTTGACGACCTTCAACAGGTCGGGCAGCACGTCCTCGGCCCGCAGGTCGGCGAGTCCCGCGTCCGCCATGGCCTTCACCAGCGAGGCCCGGGTCACCCCGCCCTGCTGGACCAGTTTCCTCACCCGGTCCTCCAGGAGGTTGCCGCGGTGCACGGACCCGTTGCCCCAGGGCGCGGTCGTGTAGTCCTTGGCCTGCTTGTTGTTCCAGGAGATGTAGTAGTCCTGGTCGACGGAGTGGGGGTGGGCGGAGGCCGGGGTGTAGTCGGCCGTGTTCGTCGCCGGGTCCCAGCCCCGCCACTCGTACGCCGGCCGCGCCCACACCGGGAACTCGGCGTCGACGCCGCTCGCGCGCACCGGGTTGTCGCCGCTGTTGTAGTACGCGGTGTGCTCGGAGTCGGCGTAGAACCAGTTGAAGGTGTAGTTGATGTGCTGCACCGCCTTCTGGAAGTCCTCCGGGCCCTTGACGTACTCGGGGTCGTTCAGCATCTGGAAGCCGATGATGGAGTCGGCCTCGTGCAGGAAGGACGAGCGCAGCGTGGTGTAGGCGACCTTCTTGCCACCGACCGTGGCGCGGTACTCCACCGGCCCGTACTTGGTGCGCCACACGCGCATCGTGTACGAACCGGCCGCGGTGCCGTCGGCGACGGTCGGCTTCCAGGCGTTCTTCTGCTCGACCTTCTCCATCGGCGTGCAGGTGCCGCGGTACAGGTAGTGGTAGTCGTCCTGGCACAGTTCGACGGCGTACGTGTCGATGATGTCCTGGCCCGAGGTGGTGGCGCTCCACGCGTAGTCCTGGCCGCGGCCGAGCTCGACGTAGAAGCTCAGGCCGGCGAAGGAGGCGCCGCGGGCGCTGATGCCCGGGCCCTGGAGCTCCTGGAGCAGCAGCAGCTGCGGGGCGAAGTAGCCGGTCTGCGGGCCGAACACGGCGACGGGGTGGCCGCTGGCGGTGTGCTTTCCGCTGACCACCAGGGCGTTGGACATGCCGCGCTTCGCGGAGGACAGGGCCGTCTTCGCCGCGTCGCGGGACGCGCCGGTGGCGCTCGGCGCGGCGGCGCTGCCGGTGCGGTCGTAGATGAGCGGCTCCTGCCGCACCGAGCCGGCGTCGGGCAGTGCCGTGCCCTGCGGGGAGTCCGGCTTCGTCGCGTACGGGAAGCTGCCGCTGTGCTGCGTGAGGACGGCCTCCGGATCGTTGCGCATCCGGAAGGACTCCCACACCTTGGTGCCCTCGGCGACGCCGTACTTCTCCTGGGCGGCCAGCAGCGAGATCGCGTTGTTGACCTCGCCGCCTCCGCCGGAGCCGAAGAGCGCGCCGATGACCGAGGCCAGCGCGACCAGGTCGGTGATCTTGAAGTGTTCTATCTTCCCGGCGTTGGTGACGGAGTCCTTGTGGCCCGTCAGGACGTACTCGCCGGGGAAGTTCCGGCCGCTGTCGGAGGCGTCGATGTAGGCGTTGATGCCGTCGAGGTAGGCCCGGGCGTCGGCGAGGGCCTGTTTGCCGCGCTCGCCGTTGGTGGCGACGGCGTTGTCGATCTGCGCCTGCAGATCGGCCTCGGTGTAGGGCGCGTGCCGCCAGAACTGCTGCTCCAGGCCCTGATTGGAGGGCGCGCCGCCCGCGAAGGAGGTCAGCTGTCCGCGCCCGACGTGCCGGAAGACGTCCATCAGCCACAGCCGGTCCTGGGCGGCCGCATAGCCGGCTCCGAACTCCGTGCCGTATCGAGTGGTACCGGTGATGTGCGGCACACCGGTCTTCTTGTCCCGGACGATCGTCACGTCACCGCGGCCGGCGGGTTTGACGGTGGAGGCGACTTGATCGGCGGGCACCCCGAACGAGGCGTCGTTGAAGAACGTGTTGATCTTGTCGTTGGTGAGTCCGGTGTACCCCTTGGCCAGGTCGGCGTAGGGCCCGAGCTGGTCCTCGGCGTGCTCCGGCTGGGTGCCGAAGGCCTGGTTGAGGAGGATCTGGGCGAGGGTGGCGTTGCCGTTCTGACCGGGCGGGAGGATGTCCGAACACTGGTTTCCGCAGTGGTCGTTCGCCGCGGCCGCGGCCTGGACGGTCGCCGTCTCCGAGGCCGCCGCCGGGGCCAGCGGCGACAAAAGACCTGCGATCAGGGCGCATACCGATGCGGTCTTCAGGAACCCGGGGATTCCGTGGGGAGTTCTCATTCTGTCGAGAACGGTGCGTGGGTGACGCCGTGGCATGGGAGCTCCTCCCGTGGGGGTGGGCGGGATGTTACCGCCGGTATCCCCGCGTTTGAAGATGAACAAGCGTCACTTTTGGGAGTCAGCACAACAGGCACACGGACCACGGCAGTCGACTGGCGAGCCTCTTCGGACCGCTTATGGAGGCCATTTGAAATCGGATGGAGCCGATTCGCTTGTCGATACGTCTATTCGGCGACGTCCGTACGACGACGCCGAAGTGACCGGATTACAGGTGCAGGTGTGACGGAGGTGCAGGACGATGGCCGGTTTCCGGAGTCTGGCGAGACAGGTCCGCGATCCGCGGTGCGATCTGGCCTTGCGGCGCTATTCGCTGCGCAAGTGCCTTGAGAGGTTCGCCCCTTACGGACACAGGGCGACCTGGGACCATTTGTGCTCCCGGGCCGGGTTCGGTCCGGAGGACCGGTCCCCCGATCCAGCGCGGCTCGTGGCCGCACTGGACGAACTGGAGGAGGCGCGGGCGGTCTGGCTGGCCTATGAGGTCGAGTTCGCCGAGCGCCGCAAGAAGGAGAAGCACGACGGACTGCGCAGGCCGGGCAGTGTGGACGACTGGCACCGGCTGACCTGGGGCGGTTTCGGCGTGGCGTGGTGCGACGATCCGGCGGTCCATCCCCGTGAACCGCTGGCCGAGGTGCTGCGCCGGCTGATCGCCGCGCTGGAGCGCGAGCCGGGCTCGACGTGCCCGGCGTGCGGCGGGGAGCAACTCGCCTGGAAGTACGGTCTGGACCACGAGCCCTCGGCGGGTCCGGTCTGCACGGACTGCGGAATCCTGGTGCCGCGTCCCGTGCTCACGCCCGAAGCGCTGGCGGACGCCAGGCGGGCGAGGTTGCTGGTGTCGGCTTGACGGATGCGGGTGCGCGGGGGGTGCGCCGGGGATGCCGCACCCCCACTGTCGGTGCCGGCTGACACCATGGCCGGCATGGTGCAGGTATGTCTGAACGGTCCGCGGACCGCCGCCGACGGTACGGCGGTGCCGCTGACGCCCGAGTCGATGGCCGACTCCGCGGCGGCCGCCGTCGCGGCCGGGGCCACGGACGTCCATGTCCATCCCAAGACGCCCTGCGGGCGGGACACGCTGTCGCCGAGGGTGCTCGCCGAGACGCTGGCGGAGATCCGGGCACGGGTGTCCGTACCGGTGGGTGTGACGACGGGGGCGTGGGCCGAGCCGGACCCCGCCGCCCGGCTCGACCGGATCCGCAGCTGGACCGTCCTGCCCGACCACGCCTCGGTCAACTGGCATGAGCCGGGGGCCGAACAGGTGGCCGCCGAGCTGCTCGGTCTCGGGGTGGGAGTGGAGGCCGGCATCTGGTCCGGGACGGACGCGGCGGAGCGGTTCGCGGTGTCGCCGCTCGGGCCGAAGGTCCTGCGGGTGCTTGCGGAGGTGACGGACCCGGACCCTTCGAGCGCGGCGGCTTCCGCACAGGCACTGCTGTCCGACCTGGGCGCGGCCCACGGGCGTCCCGTGCTGCTGCACGGGGAGGACGGGGGTGCGTGGCCGGTGCTGCGGCTTGCGGGGCGGTTGGGGTTGGCGACGCGCATTGGGCTGGAGGATGTGCTGGTCCTGCCCGAGGGGCGGCCGGCTGGGTCCAACGCGGAGTTGGTGACGGCGGGGTTGGTGGAGTACGGCACGCGGGGTTGTGGCTGAGGCCGGGTGGGTGCGCAACTCGGCGCGACGGGGTGCCGCTTCTTTGGGACGGGTGCCGCCCTTAGCGGCACGATTGCCCGCAGCTCAGCCAGAGCGGGCCCGCAGCCGCCGGACCACGGAAGGGGACGTGTCGGGGGGTGTCCGCCCGCAGCGGTTGGCGCGTCAACGGACAGCGAGTCGGTATGCAACCCCATCGCGCCGTTCCGAGGACGGACACCCCCCGGCGCGGCCCCGACCCACCACCCGGCGTCACGCGCTACGCGCACCCCCACCACCGTTGCGTTCCACCATCAGACGCGACCCGGCCCGGCGTTCACCGAACACGTCCCCCGGGTTGGACAGCACGCACGTGTCGAGGGACAGGCAGCCGCAGCCGATGCAGTCGGTGAGGTGGTCCCGCAGGCGGTTCAGCTGGTTGATGCGCTCCTCGAGCTCCGAGCGCCACGCCTCCGACAGATGCGCCCAGTCCTCCCTGGTCGGCGTCCGCTCCTCCGGCAGCTCCGCCAGCGCCTCGCGAATCGTCGCCAGCGGAATCCCGACCCGCTGCGCGGCCCTGATGAACGCGACCCGCCGCAGCGTGTCCCGGGAGTAGCGCCGCTGGTTGCCCGACGTACGCCGACTGCTGATCAAGCCCTTGGACTCGTAGAAGTGCAAGGCGGACACCGCCGCCCCACTGCGCGCCGACAGCTGCCCGACCGTGAGCTCGTGGATCTTCTCTGGAATCTGAGGCACCCCTCGAACCCTACCCAGTCCGTTGACACAACCCCCGGCGGCCGACCATGCTAAGCAGTCGCTTAGAAAAGCTCCCCGCACGAGAGGCCTGGAAGACATGGCAGAGCCGAGGATCTTCACGTCCGTCGACGACCTGAAGGCGGCGATTGGCGAGCAACTGGGACACACCGACTGGCTCGACATCGACCAGAAGCGGATCGACCTGTTCGCGGAGGCCACCGGCGACCACCAGTGGATCCACGTCGACCCGGAGAAGGCCGCCGCGGGCCCCTTCGGCACCACCATCGCGCACGGCTATCTGACCCTGTCGCTGCTCCCCCTCTTCGGCCCGCAGCTGATCTCCGTCGAGGGCGTGAAGATGGGCGTCAACTACGGCACGAACAAGGTGCGTTTCCCCGCCCCCGTCCCCGTCGGCTCCCGCCTGCGCGCCACCGCGACGATCACCGGCGTCGACGACGTCCCGGGCGGCGCCCAGGTCACCGTCGCCTTCACCGTGGAGCGCGAGGGTGGCGAGAAGCCGGTCTGCGTCGCCGAGTCCGTCTCGCGCTACTACTTCTGAGCCGCGGCCTCCGAGGCCCCCGCCCCCACCATCCGCAGCACGAGGTCGGCGTACAGCTCGCCGACCTCCTCCGGCGTGCGCGGCCCGTCCAGGCTGAACCACCGCGCGACGTCGATGCACAGCGACAGCACGGCCAGCGTCGTCCCGTGCACGTCGATGACCTCGAACTCGCCCGACCGCACGCCCTCCTCGATGATCCCGCGCACCTCCGCGTCGACCTGGCGGCGCAGCGCGAGGATCTCGGCGCGGGCGTCGGGACCGAGCGAGTCGAGTTCGTACTGCACGACCCGCGCGGTGGTCCGCCCGCCCGCGTGCCAGCGCACGAAGGAACTCACCGCGTCGGCGAGCCGCTCGGTGGGGCTGCCCTCGCGGCGGGACGCCGTCCGCAGGATCTCCAGGGCCTTCTCGTGCCCGATCCTGCTGATGCGGTGCAGCAGTTCTTCCTTGGTCTTGTAGTGGATGTAGAGCGCGGCCGGGCTCATCCCGGCACGGCCCGCGATGTCACGGGTCGTCGTGGCGTGGTAGCCGCGCTCGGCGAAGGCCTCCACCGCGGCGATCAGCAGCCGTCGCGCCGCGTCGGGCGTGACCTCGCCCCACGCCTGCGCCTCGCCGCCGGCCGTCTCCTCCGCCGTACTCATCACTCGCCCCTCTCCACTGACAGGGGCACCACCATACCGCCGAAGGTGAGCGAGCGCTTAGCGAGGCCGCCCGGCCTGCCGCTCAGTGCTTCTCGAAGGGGGTGTACGGGGACGCCGGCGCCGCCCCCTCCTGCCGGTCCCGGATCACCTTGGCCAGCGTGAAGGAGGAGGTGACGAGGTACAGCACGGCGATGGCGAGGAAGCCCCGCACCCAGGCGTCGGCGCTCAGCTGGTAGATGCCGATCGCGGTGGCCGCCATGGCGACGGCGAAGGAGGCGACGGCCTGGCCGTAGAAGGCGGCCGTGTTCTGCGGCTTGCCCGGTGTGTCACTCATGGGGCCAGCATCGGCGAACGTGGCCCGCGCCACATCCGCTCGGCTACTCAGATGCCGCAGCGGATTCCCCAGGTACCCGACCGCTTCCTCAGAACGCCGAAACCCCGGTCAGGGCCCGCCCGATGACCAGCTTCTGGATCTGGCTCGTGCCCTCGTAGAGGGTCATCACCCGGGCGTCCCGCAGCAGCTTGCCCGCCGGGTACTCGTCGACGTAGCCGTATCCGCCGAAGACCTGAAGCGCGTTGTTCGCGGCGCGGACGGCCGCCTCCGAGGCGAACAGCTTGGCCTTGGAGGACTCGACGGCGAACGGCTGCCCCCGGTCGATCAGGTCGGCGACCCGCCAGGTCAGCAGCCGGGCGGCGTCGACGTCCACGGCGATGTCGCTGATCAGCTCCTGGACCAGCTGGTGATGGGCGATGGTCTTCCCGAACTGCTCGCGCTCGCCGGCGTGGCGCACGGCCGCGTCCAGGGCCGCCTGGGCGATGCCGACGCACCCGGCCGCGACGGACATCCGCCCCTTGGCGAGGGCGGACATCGCGACGGAGAAGCCCTTGCCCTCCTCCCCCAGCATCGCGGAGGCCGGCACGCGCACGCCCTGAAGGACGAGTTCCGCGGTGGCCTGGCCGCGCAGCCCGAGTTTGCCGTGGATCGTGCGGCGGGTCAGGCCGGGCGTGTCGGTGGGGACTAGGAAGGCGGTGACGCCCTTGTGGCCGGGGGCGTCCGTGGAGCGGGCGAAGAGCAGGACGACGTCGGCCCAGGTGCCGTTGGTGATGAACATCTTGGTGCCGTCGATGACGTAGTCGTCGCCGTCCCGCACTGCCCGCGTCGTGAGGTTGCCCGCGTCCGAGCCGGTGCCCGGCTCGGTCAGGCCGAAGCAGCCGACCGACGCGCCGGAGGTCAGCCCCGGGAGCCAGCGCCGCTTCTGTTCCTCGCTCCCCCAGGCGGCGACGGTCTTGGCGACGAGGCCGAGGGAGACGGAGACGATGCCGCGCACGGACGAGTCGCCCCGGCCGAGTTCCTCCGTGACCAGGCAGTACGCGAGGTGGTCGCCGCCGGAGCCGCCGTACTCCTCGTCGATCGTCAGCCCCAGGAAGCCGACGTCGCCGAGTTTCTTCACGATCGCGCGGTCGACCTCCTCGGCGCGGTCCCAGGCGATGACGTTCGGGGTGATCTCCCGCTCCACGAAGCCCCGCGCGAGCCGCCTGACCGCGCTCTGCTCCTCGCTGAGCTCCAGGTTCACCACGAGTCACCCCATCCGGACGCCGTACCGCACTTGAAAACCGTACATTTAAATTAGCACTGCTAGTTTCTGGCCGCAGCCCTACTATGTGCGCCATGGCCCGACCGCGCAAGCCCCTGCTCAGTACCGACCGGATCGTCGAGACGGCCCGCGCGCTCGTGGACGCTGAGGGCCTCGCGGCCGTCTCCACACGCCGGCTCGCCGCCGAACTCGGCGTCAGCGGGCCCTCGCTCTACAACCACTTCCGCACCAAGGACGAGATCCTGGAGGCGGTCGCCGACTCGGTGAGCGGCCAGGTGGACCTGTCGATGTTCCAGGACGGCCGGGACTGGCGGACCGCGCTGCACGACTGGGCCGTCTCCTACCGGGCCGCGCTGCGCGACCACCCGAACATCGTCCCGGTGCTGGCCCGCGGCCCCGGCCGCCGACCGGCCGGACTGCGCCTCGCGGACGCCGTCTACGGCGCGATGGTCGCCGCGGGCTGGCCGCCCGCGCACGCCACGTCGATCGGCGCGCTGATGCGCTACTTCGTCATGGGATCCGCGCTCGGCTCCTTCGCCGGGGGCTTCGTGGACGACGCGAGCGCCTACGATCCCGCCGACTATCCCCACCTCCAGCAGGCGCACCTGCTCGCCGAGCAGCAGGAGAAGATCGACGAGCGGGCCTTCGAGACGGGGCTGACGGCCCTGCTGGACGGGCTGGCGCGGCAGTACGAGCAGGTGCGGCGGACGGCCTAGGGACACCGCGGGACACTTCGGCGGCGGCCGAAGGGTTCGTGTTCCATGCTGGGGTCATGACGACGAGGGATCCGCAGGCCATGGCGCTGGCGCGGCTCGCCGGGCTGATCGCGGACGAGACGCGGGCGATGTGCCTGCTCGCGCTGCTCGACGGGCGGGCCTGGACGGCGAGCGAGCTGGCGCGGCACGCGGGTGTCGCCGCGTCCACGCTGAGCGAGCACCTGGGCCGGCTCGTCGCGGGCGGGCTGCTCACCGAGGAGCGGCAGGGCCGGCACCGGTACGTCCGGCTGGCCGACGCCCGGGTCGCGCACCTGGTCGAGGACCTGGCCGCGCAGGTCGCCCCCGCGGACCGGGCCGCACGCCCCCGGAACCTGCGGCAGTCGAGCGCCGACTCGGCGATGGCCCGGGGCCGCACCTGCTACGACCACCTCGCCGGGCGCCTCGGCATCGCGGTCACGGACGCGCTGACGGCGCGCGGGCTGCTGCAGCAGGAGACCGGGTTCGCGCTCACCGACGCGGGGCTGGCGTGGTTCGAGGCGGTCGGCATCAGCCTCGAACGGCGCGGCCGGCGCCCCCTGGCCCGCGCCTGCCTGGACTGGACCGAACGCCGTCCGCATCTCGCGGGTGTCGCGGGCGCGGCCCTGTGCCGGCACGCCCTGGACGCGGGGTGGTGCGTGCGCGTCGGCTCCGCGCGGGCGGTGAAGGTGACGGCGGCCGGCGAACGCGCCCTCTTCGACCTGCTGGGCGTCGACGCCGCCGCGCTGCGCCTGGAGGTGTCCGGCGCCCCGTCCGAAAACCGCGAGCTCACGACCCTGTCACCCCCCTAACCTCAGGAGCATGATGAACGACTCCCCGCCCGCGCCCACCCGTCGAGCCGAGTGGGGGGCCGCCGCCGCGGCCACGGTCACCGTGGTGCTGTGGGCGTCCGCCTTCGTCTCGATCCGCAGCGCGGGCGAGGCGTACTCGCCGGGTGCGCTGGCGCTCGGGCGGCTGCTCGCCGGGGCGCTGACCCTGGGCGTGATCTGCCTGCTGCGGCGGGAGACGTGGCCGCCGCGCCCGGCCTGGCGCGGCATCGCGATCTCCGGGCTGCTCTGGTTCGGCTTCTACATGGTCGCCCTGAACTGGGGCGAGCAGCAGGTCGACGCGGGTACGGCCGCCCTGGTCGTGAACATCGGGCCGATCCTGATCGCGCTGCTGGGGGCCCGGCTGCTCGGCGACCCGATGCCGCCGCGGCTGCTGGCGGGGATGGCGGTGTCGTTCGCCGGTGCGGTGACCGTGGGTCTGTCGATGTCGGGTGAGGGCGGTTCCTCGGTGCTCGGTGTGGTGCTGTGCCTGCTGGCGGCGGTCGCCTACGCCGGTGGCGTGGTGGCGCAGAAGCCGGCGCTGGGCTCGGCGAGCCCGTTGCAGGTGACGACGTTCGGCTGCCTGGTCGGCGCGGTGCTGTGCCTGCCGTTCGCGGGGCAGCTCGTGCGGGAGGCCGCGCAGGCCCCGGCCTCCGCGACGCTGAACATGGTGTACCTGGGCGTCTTCCCGACGGCCCTCGCCTTCACGACCTGGGCGTACGCGCTGTCCCGGACGACCGCGAGCCGGATGGGCGCGACGACGTACGCGGTGCCGGCGCTGGTCGTCCTGATGTCCTGGCTGTTCCTGGGTGAGGTGCCGGGGCTGCTCACGCTGGTCGGCGGTGCGCTGTGCCTGGCGGGTGTGGCCGTGTCGCGGTCGCGGGCGGCGGCCCGGGCCCGGACTCCGGGAGCGGTTCCGGAGCCCCGGCCCGAGCGGGCGCCGGACTCAGCTCGCTGACTCGGCCTCCGCCTTGGCCTCGGGCGCGGCCTGCGGCTCCGCCGCCCGCGCCCGGTCCGCGAGGACCTTGATGGAGATCAGCGCGATCACCGAGAGCGCGATGATGTAGCCGGACACCGCCATCGAGGTGCCGGTCGCCTCCAGCAGCAGCACCATGACGAAGGGCGCCAGCCCGCCGCCCGCGACGGCGGCGATCTGGTAGCCCAGGGAGGCGCCGGTGTAGCGCATCTCGGGTGTGAACAGCTCGGCGAACAGCGCGGCCTGGGGTCCGTACATGATGCTCAGGAAGCAGCTGGCGACGAACGTGCCGACCGCGAGCCACAGCAGCGAGCCGGTGTCGATCAGCAGGAAGAGCGGTACGGCCCACAGGGCGATGCCGGCCGCGCCGAGGGCGTAGATCCGGATGCGGCCGATGCGGTCGGAGAGCGCGGCGGCGGCCGGGATCAGCACGAGCTGGGTCAGGCTGACGCAGAGCGAGACCATCAGGACCGGGCCCTTCTTCATGTCCAGCTCACGGGTCGTGTAGTCGAGGACGCCCGTGATGAGGATGTAGAAGGTCGCGGTGTTCACGGCGAAGGAGCCGCCGGCCAGGAGCACCGTGCCGAGGTGGCCGCGCAGGATCGTGCGCAGCGGGGAGCTCTGCTCGGACTTCTCCCTCTCGGCGAGCGCCCGCTCGGCCTCGCGGAACGCCGGGGTCTCCTCGACGCGGGTGTGGATGTACCAGGCGAGGCCGAGGACCAGCAGGCCGACCAGGAACGGCACGCGCCAGCCCCAGGCGGCGAACGCCGAGTCGGTGGTGAGGGCGCCGGCCAGCAGGAAGACGGTGTTGGCGGTGACCACGCCGATGGGGACGCCGAGCTGGACGACGCTGCCGTAGACGCCGCGCTTGCCCTCCGGGGCGTACTCGGTGGCCAGGAGCATCGCGCCGCCCCACTGGGCGCCGACGGCGACGCCCTGGGCGACGCGGAGCAGCACGAGCAGGATCGGGGCGGCGACGCCGATGGTGTCGTAGGTCGGGAGCAGGCCGATGCCGGTGGTGGCCACGCCCATCAGGGTGAGGGCGAGGACCAGCATCGGCTTGCGGCCGCGCTTGTCCCCGAGGTGGCCGGCGACGATGCCGCCGAGGGGGCGGGCGAGGAAGCCGACGGCGAAGGTGGCGAACGATGCAAGGACGCCGGCGGTCGGGCTGCCGGCGGGGAAGTAGAGGTCGCCGAGGACGAGGGCGGCGGCGATGCCGAAGACGAAGTAGTCGTACCACTCGACGGCCGAGGCGAGCGCCGCCGCGGTGGCCACTCGGCGGCGGTTGCCCACGGCGGGCGTGGTGGTGGCGGGCTGAGCGGATGGTGCCGTGTCCATGCGGTGCACGCTCCGGTGGGTGCGGGGACGGAACGGGGGGTGGCTCGGGTCCCGGGAACGTACTGACCGGACGGTATGCTCGTCAACGGGTCGTGCACCAGGACTTTTTGCCTGTACCTGGCATTCGGTGAGCGTCCGGACATGCCTGCGGCCCCGGTCTCGCGGGGAGGCCGGGGTGCGGGCGGAGACGGCTTAGAAGACGACCAGGGCGCGGCCGCCCTTGCCCGCCAGCATGTTCTCGAAGGCCGCCGGGATGCCGTCCAGGGAGATGCGTTCCGTCACCAGGGCGCTGAGGTCGAGGCGGCCCGCCCGGACGTGTTCGGCCAGGACCGGGAGGTCCCGGGCCGGGTCGGAGTTGCCGTAGACGCAGCCGGTCAGGGTGCGGCCCCAGTGGAAGATCTCCAGGGCGTTGAAGGTGACCTGCTGGTCCTTGCCGCCGATGCCGACGACCGTGGTGCGGCCGCCGCGCCGGGTGGAGTCCCAGGCCGTGCGGATGGTGACGGCCCGCCCGGCGCACTCGACGGCGACGTCGACGCCCTGCTTGCCGGTCAGGCCGCGGATCTCGCGGGCGGTGGTGTCGGAGGCGACGAGGTAGTCGGTGGCGCCGGCCGCCCGGGCCAGTTCCTCCTTCGCGGGGGAGACGTCCACCGCGACGATCTTCGAGGCGCCCGCGATCCGGGCCGCCTGGAGGGCGGCGAGGCCCACTCCCCCGACGCCGAAGACGGCGACCGTCTCGCCCTGCCGGACCCGGGCCGAGTGGTGGACGGCGCCGTACCCGGTGAGGACGGCGCAGCCGAGGAGGGCCGCGTCGGTGAGCGGGACGCCGTCGGGGACGGGCAGGACGCAGCCGGCGGGGACGACCGTCTCCTCGGCGAACGCGGCGACGTTCAGCCCAGGGTGGAGGTCGGTGCCCTCGGCGGTGCGGGCGTGGACGTCGGCGGCGCCGTTCAGGGCGTTGGCGCACAGCCAGACCTCGCCGAGCGAACAGGCGTGGCAGGTGCCGCAGGACGGCGCCCAGTTGAGGACGACCCCGTCGCCGGGCGCGACGTGGGTGACGCCCTCGCCGACGGCGACGACCGTGCCGGCGCCCTCGTGCCCGAGGACGGCGGGGACGGGCAGGCGCATGGTGCCGTTGGACAGGGACAGGTCGGAGTGGCAGACCCCGGCGGCGGCGAGCCGGACGTGGACCTGTCCGGGTCCGGGGTCGGGCAGCTCGATGCCGGTGATCTCCAGCGGGGAGCCGACGGCGGGCAGGACGGCGGCGCGGACAGCCATGACGGAAGGGACTCCCCTGACTAGAACTGGAGGGACTTGGTCTGGAGGTACTCGGCCAGGCCGTGCACGCCGAGTTCACGGCCCACGCCGGACTGCTTGTAGCCGCCGAAGGGGGCGAGCGGGTTGAAGCGGCCGCCGTTGATGTCGACCTGGCCGGTCTCCATCCGGCGGGCGAACGCCACGGCCTCGGCCTCGTCCCCGGCCCAGACGGCGCCGGCCAGGCCGTAGACCGTGCCGTTGGCGATCCACAGGGCGTCCTCCTCGTCCTCGTACTCCAGGATCGACAGGACCGGGCCGAAGATCTCCTCCTGCGCGATGGTCATGTCCTCGGTGACGTCGGCGAAGACGGTCGGGCTGACGAAGAAGCCCGTCTCGCGCGGGGCCTCGGGGCCGCCGGCGACCAGGCGGGCGCCCTCGGCGACACCCTTCTCGATGTAGCCGCGCACCCGGTCCCGCTGCTTGGCGTTGACGACCGGGCCGATGCGCTCGCCGTACTTGGCGGCGGCCGTGGCGGCGAGCTCCACCGCCTCGTCGTACCGGTCGCGGTGGACGAGCATCCGGGTCCAGGCGCTGCACGTCTGCCCGGAGTTGGACATCACGTTGGCGACGCCGACGTTGACGGCCTTGGCCAGGTCGGCGGTCGGGAGGATCACGTTGGCGGACTTGCCGCCGAGTTCGAGGGCGACCTTCTTGACCTGCCCGGCGGCGATCGCGGCGATCCCGCGGCCGACGGCGGTGGAGCCGGTGAAGGAGACCAGGTCGACACCGGGGTGCTCGGCGAGGGCCTGCCCGGCGACCGGGCCGAGGCCGGTGACCAGGTTGAAGACGCCCGCGGGGATGCCGGCCGCGTGCACGGCCTCGGCGAAGAGCCGGGCCACCAGCGGGGTGTCCTCGGCGGGCTTCACCACGATCGTGCAGCCGGCCGCGAGGGCCGGGGCGGCCTTGGCGACGATCTGGTGCAGGGGGTAGTTCCAGGGCGTGATCGCGGCCACGACACCGATCGGCTCGTGGTGCACCACCGAGTTGCCGGTCTTCTCCTCGAAGGAGTACGTCGCCGCCAGCTCGGCGTAGGAGCCCGCGACCGCGATCGGCACGGCGGCGTGCACGGCCTGCGAGAACTTCAGGGGCGAGCCGAGTTCGGCCGTGACGGTCTCGGCGATCTCGTCCGCGCGGGCCACCAGCACGTCCCGCAGGGCGGCCAGGCGCGCCGCGCGCTCGGCGGGCGGGGTCGCGGCCCAGCCGGGCAGGGCCGCACGCGCGGCCCGCACGGCGGCGTCGACGTCCTCGGCGGTGCCCGCCGGTACCGTGCCGATGACCTGCTCGTCGACGGGGTTCACGACCTCGATCACGTCCTGGCCGGCGGCGGGGCGCCAGGCACCCCCGATGTACATGCCGTCGTGTGCCTTCATCGCGCTTCCTCCGGGGCGGGGCGTCGTCGTCCGGCACATAAACTAGCGACGATAGTTTTCTCACGCCAGACGTTCCGGGTCCGGATCATCACAGCACGGAGCCGGGGCCCGCCGGGTGTGCGGCTCCTCACTCCCCCAGGTCGGGCAGGCGCGCCGGGTGCGGGCAGATGCGGTCGCCGTGCTGGTCGAAGACGAAGAGGTGGGCGAGGTCGACCAGGAGCGGCACCTGCATACCGTGGCGGAGGGCCAGGTCCGGGGTGGTGCGGACGATCAGGTCACCGGGCAGGCGGGGTTCGGCGGCCGCGGGGCGGGGATCGGCGTCCCCGGGGTGCTCCAGCGCCACCACGGGCCCGGCCCGCCCGGCTCCGGTCCGCTCCCGCAGGCGGGTGAGGACCGAGCCCTCCCGGCGGCGGCGCCGGGCGGGACGGCCGGGGCGGGGGCGCGGGGCCTCCAGTTCCGGGACGACGGCCGGGCTGGAGCCGGTGTTGAAGTGGACGAGGATCTCGTGCCCCTGGAACTCCACGTGCTCGACCAGCCCGGTGATCGGCACCTCCCCGGGGCGGGCCGCGCTGTGCTTGGCGATGCGCACGGCCTCCGACCGCAGGCCGACGATGACCTCGCGGCCCTGCTGGACGCGCAGCAGCTGGTGGTCGAGCGAGAGCGGCTCGGGCAGGCGCAGGAACTGCTTGCCCAGGCTGATGGTCATCGCCCCGTCCAGGGGTGCCCGCACCAGGCCGCGCAGCAGGTTGATCCGCGGGGTGCCGATGAACGCGGCGACGAAGACGTTGCTGGGCAGCGCGTAGACGACCCGCGGGCTGTCGACCTGCTGGAGCACACCGCCGCGCAGTACGGCGACCCGGTCGCCGAGCGACATGGCCTCGGCCTGGTCGTGGGTGACGTAGAGGGTGGTGACGCCCAGTTCCTTGGTGAGCTGGGATATCTCAGCGCGCAGGTGCGTGCGGAGCTTGGCGTCCAGGTTGGACAGCGGCTCGTCCATGAGGAAGGCGGAGGGGTGGCGGGCGATGGCCCGGCCCATGGCGACCCGCTGGCGTTCACCGCCGGAGAGCTGGCCGGGCAGGCGGTCGAGGAGGTCCTCGATGCCCAGCATGCGGGCGGTGGCGTCCACGCGCGGGGCGGGGTCCGTGCCCGGGGCTTCGATGCGCAGCGGGAAGCCGATGTTGGCCCGGCTGGTCATGTTCGGGTAGAGGGCGAAGTTCTGGAACACCATCGCCATGTCCCGGCCGGACGGCGGCAGGTCGTTGGCGTACTCGCCGTCGAGCAGCAGCTCGCCCTCGTCGATCTCCTCCAGGCCGGCGATCATCCTGAGCACGGTCGACTTGCCGCAGCCGGACGGGCCGAGCAGCACCAGGAACTCGCCGGGTGCGATGTCCAGCGACAGCCGGTCCACCACGCGGGCGCCTCGCGTGTAGGACTTGCTCACGTCGTGCAGGGAGATGGCGCGTGTCATGAGGGGCCCCCGAAGGGTCATCAGGGCGCTGGTGCTCCGCGGTCGGAAACCCCCTGCGGGTCGCACGGGGCTGTGGGTCACGGAAGTTAACGGAATGTGCGCGTGCGGGGGAAGAGACCGGGCGGGATCGGGTGCTCCGGTCCATCTGGTGAGAAGGCGGACGGCCTGATTCGGCCGGGCGCGGGACGTCGGCGCGGGTCGCCGGTGCGGGTCGCCGGTGCGGGTCGCCGGTGCGGTCAGCGGACGCCGGTGAGGTGGGCGAAGACCACGACGTTGCCGGAGTAGCCCTTCCTGCGGTCGTAGCTGCCGCCGCAGGTGATCAGGCGCAGCTCGGGGCGGCCCCGGGCGCCGTACACCTCCTGGCTCGGGAAGTGCGCCTTCTCGTACGACTTGATCCTGTCCACGGTGTAGACGGCGATCCGCCCGTCCGCGCGGCGGACCTTGACGATCCGGCCCCGCTTCAGCTCGGTCAGCCCCGCGAAGACGGCGGGACCGCTGTCGGTGTCGAGGTGCCCGACGGCCACGGCGGTGCCCTGCTCCCCCGGTGAGGCGCCCTGCTTGTACCAGCCGACCAGTTTCGGGTCGTCCTCCGGCGGTGCGGTGAGACGGTGCTCGCGGTCGAGGCCCAGGTCCATGACCGGGGCGTCCACGCGCAGGTAGGGGATGAGCACGCGGGTGGCGCGGGAGGGGGGCAGGGCGCGGGGTTTCCGGGTGGCGGGGGCCGGGGGGCGGGCGCGGGGTGCGGTGGCGGCGCGGGGGCGGTGGGAAGCGGCGGCCGGCGGGTGCGGGCGGCGGGGCGCGCGGTCGTCGATCCCGTGGGCGCCGGGCCTGCGGGTGGGGGACGCGAGGGCGCGGGGCCGGGACCCGGGGGTGTGGGTCACGGGTGTGGAGCGTGCGGGGGCTGGGGAGGTGCGCTTGCCGGGCCGGGGCGACGCCGGAGGGCGGGAATGAGCGCCCGGGACACGACCGGAACCACCGGGCACGGCGGCGGAGGCCGTACTTCGACCGGAGCCGCCCGGCACGGCGGTGGTGGCCGTACCCCGACCGGAACCGCCGGGCGCGGCGACCGGGGCGGTGGAGCCATGCGGCAGGGCGGCCATGCCGGTGCCGGAGCCGCCCCGCACGGCGCCGCTTCCGGAGCCGCGCAGCGCATCGGCGGCACCGGTGCCGGAGGCCGGCGGAGCAGCCGTTCCCGTGCCGGAGCCGCCCGGCACGTCGGCCGAGGCGATCTCGGCGGGGTCGTGCGGGAGGGCCGTGACCGTGGTGCTGGGCTCCTCGCCCCGGTCCCACCAGACGCCGACCAGCAGCAACGACACGGCCAGCAGCACCGTCCGCGTCAGACGGTAGGCACGCGTCCGGTACCAGGGCCTGCGGGCCCGCCGGGGCCACGCGGCGGAACCCGGCTTCGCCCCGTGCCGAGGTCCGGCCCCATGCCGAACCACCGGGGCACGCTCCCCCCGCCGCCGACCGGACGAAGCGGCAACGGCCCCGGGCCGAGCCCCCCGCCGCCCCACCGGCACCTCAGCAGATCCAGCCCCGACCCCGCGCCGCCCCACCGACGAAGCCCAGCCGGACTGCCCCCGCCCCCCGGACAACGCCCCGGACGACGCCCCGGAACCGGACGCACCCCGCCCCACGACCTCCGCACCACCCACCCCGGACGCCCGCCGCCCCACGCCCTCCGAACGTCCGCCCGCGCGGAACTCGCGCCGCCCCACACCCCCGCCCGCACGGAACTCACCCCGCCCCACACCCCCGGTACCACCGCCCGCACCGGACTCGCGCCGCCCCACCGGAGCGGCGCGATACGCGGAACGTGGCCTACGCGGCGCCATCGGGGCGGCGACGGAGACGGAACCAGACCGTCCCGGCGACGGCGGCCAGGCCGACGGCGGCCGCGCCGGCGACCGGTGTGAACGCCTCGCCGCGGGCGATGCCGCCGCCGCCCGCCGGCGGTCCGCCGACCGGCGTCGTCGGCTTGGAGGTCGGGCAGTCGACCTTGAACACCTTGAACTTGCCCGCGCCGTGGGCCTGGTCGGTGAGCCACGTGAGTTTGTACTGCCCGTTGGGCAGGTCGACGGCCTCGGTGCGGCCCTTGCCGCCCCGGTCGGCGGTGAACGTGCCGGTGCGGGTGGCCCCGCCCGGGACCTCCGGCTGGGTCTGGATGGTCCAGTTGACCTTCTCGCCCGGGTCGAAGTTGAACGCGGCGAGGTAGAAGTCGCAGACCTTCGGGTCGTTGCGCTGGTCGTCGGCCCGGGTCGTGCTGGCGTGGATCTTGACGTCTCCGTTGTCCCCCGGGATGGGTTGGGCGACGGCGGGCACACCGCTCAGGGTGGTCCCTGCGAGGGTGAGGGCGGCGAGGACGGCGGTGCGGGTGCCGGCACGGCGCGCGAGGGGTACGACGGGCATGAAGATGCCTCCAAGTCAGATGATTTTCATACAAACTCCTCGTCATCTGACTCTCTGTCACGCCACCGCCGAACGGCGGCAACACCGCCCTACGACGCCTCAGATATCGCCCTTCCGGCGCAGCGCCACCCCGCGCCGACGCGCCCTCGGCACCTCCCGGGCCTTCTCGCTCCCCGCCCCTTCCGGCTCCCGCGGCGACCGCACCGCGACCCCGGAGGACACCAGCAGCAGCACCCCCAGCATCACGAACGGCGCCGCCACACCCGCGACCCCGGCGATCAGCCCGGCCGCGGCGGGCGCGGCGACCTGGCCCAGCCGGTTGCCGGTCAGCCGCAGCGCGAGGGCCGTGGAACGGGCGTCGTCGGGGGCGGCCTGGACGACCGTCGTCATGGACAGCGGCTGCCCGACCCCGAGGCAGAAGCCGAGCGCGACCAGCACCGCGGCGAGCGCCCACACCGGCACCGGCAGGGCGATGCCCGCGCACAGCACGGCCGCCAGCAGGCAGGTCACGGTCAGCAGCACGGTCCGGCCGAGCAGCCGCAGCAGGGGCGTCAGCACGAGGCGGCAGGCGATCGTGGCCGCCGCGCGCAGGCTGAGCAGGACGCCGATGACGGACGGCGCGATGCCCCGGTGCTCACCGACCACCGGCAGGTAGGCGGTGAGGATGTCGGTCGCGGACAGCACGGCGAGGCTGATGAAGATGCCCGCGGGCACGCCCCGGGTGCGCAGGATGCCCCGGACCGGGATGCGGTCGCCCTTGTCCGGACGCGACGCGGCCGTCGTCCGGCGGTGCTCGATGCGCCACAGCGAGGTGAACGCCACCGCCGCCACCCCGCCCGCCACGATCAGGGCGAGCGCGCTGGTGCCCACCCGGTCGTCACCGCCGATCAGCGCGCCCGCGGCGATCGGGCCGACCAGTTGGCCGAGCGCGGCGCCGATGGTGAAGTGGCCGAAGTTGCGGTCCTGTTCGTGCGGCTCGGACTGCCGGGCGACGAGGGACTGGGAGCCGATGACGAAGCAGAGGTGGCCGAGGCCCATCACCCCGCTCCACAGGGCCATC
Source organism: Streptomyces olindensis (assembly GCF_040645895.1). NCBI lineage: Bacteria > Bacillati > Actinomycetota > Actinomycetes > Kitasatosporales > Streptomycetaceae > Streptomyces > Streptomyces olindensis. Next base: position 40,780 of record NZ_JBEYZD010000038.1, read on the forward strand.
GCCCACAGGGAGCCCGCCACGCCGCTGAGCGCGCAGCCGCCGGAGATGAGCACCACGCCGACCGGCAGCAGCGGCGCGCAGCGGCCGTGGTCGGTGCGGCGGCCCAGGGGGACGGCGGCGAACAGCGGCAGCAGCGCGTACACACCGGCGATCACACCGACGGCCCGCTCGTCCGCGCCCAGCGCGAGGGCCCGGTAGGAGACGGCGGGCCGGGCCATCGACACCGCCCCCTGCGCGAAGCTGAAGGCGATGACGAGGCGGAGCAGCCAGCCGCGGTATCCACCGGGCCTCACGATGTCCTCCACGGGAGCGTCGGTCGAGCGGTCAGATGATGCCGAAGAGCATGCCCGCTCCGAGGATGACCAGGCAGGTGAGGGCGGCCCACTTCACGACGAACTTCGTGTGGTCGCCGAACTCCACCTTCGCCATGCCGACCAGGACGTAGACGGCCGGGACGAGCGGGCTGGACATGTGCAGCGGCTGGCCGACCAGGGAGGCGCGGGCCATCTCCAGCGGGGAGACGCCGTGCGCGGCACCGGCCTCGGCGAGGACGGGCAGGACGCCGAAGTAGAAGCCGTCGTTCGACATGAAGTAGGTGAGCGGCAGGCTCAGGATGCCGGTGACGAGGGCCATGTGCGGGCCCATGCTGCCGGGGATGACGTCGACCATCCACTTGGCCATGTTGTCGACCATGCCGGTGCCCTGGAGGACGCCGGTGAAGACGGCGGCGGCGAACACCATGCCGGAGACGTTCAGGACGTTGTCGGCGTGGGCGGCCAGGCGGGCCTTCTGGTCGGGGATGTGCGGGAAGTTCACGGACAGGGCGAGCGCGGCGCCGAGCAGGAACAGCACCGGGATCGGCAGCCACTCCATGATCATGGCGGTGAGCAGGGTGACCGTGAGCAGCGCGTTGAACCAGTAGAGCTTGGGGCGCAGGGTGGGCCGGTTCGGGTCGAGGCCCTGGAAGCCGTCGTCGTCCGCGGAGTCCCCGGCGTCGTCGGTGTTCTCGCTGTTCTCGGCGTCCGTGCCGGAGCCGGCGCCGCCCGTGGCGCCCTTGCGCATGGAGACCTTGCCGCGGCCGGAGCCGCCGGCGCCCACGAGGACCGTCTCGGTCTCCTTCTCCTCGTCCAGCACCTCGTCCAGCGTCAGCACGCCCAGCCGCCTGCGCTCGCGCACACCGAGGACGTAGGAGAGGACGAAGACGAAGAGCAGGCCGACCAGGAGCGCCGGGATCATCGGGACGAAGATGTCGCTGGCGTCGAGCTTGAGCGCGGTGGCGGCGCGGGCGGTCGGGCCGCCCCACGGCAGGGTGTTCATCACGCCGTTGGCCATGGCGGCGACACCGGTCATCACGACCAGGCTCATCTTCAGGCGCTTGTACAGCGGGTACATCGCCGAGACGGTGATCATGAAGGTGGTGGAGCCGTCGCCGTCCAGCGACACGATCGCCGCGAGCAGGGCGGTGCCCACGACGATCCGCATGGGGTCGGCTTTACAGAATTTGAGGATGCCTCGCACGATCGGGTCGAAGAGACCGACGTCGATCATCACTCCGAAGTAGACGATCGCGAACATGAGCATCGCCGCGGTGGGGGCGAGGTCGGTCACGCCGTCGAGGACGTAGTCGCCGAGGTTGGCGCCCTTGCCGACGAACACGCAGAACAGCGCGGGAATCAGCACGAGCGCCGCGATCGGCGACATCTTCTTCATCATGATCAGGACCAGGAAGGTCGCGATCATGGCGAAGCCGAGGATGGTCAGCATGAGTGGATACCTAACGTTCGCCCTTGAACATCCCACCAGGGCCGGCGGTGTCCGCGACGTTAGGTCCCGTCAAGCAGCGTTAACAAGACGTTGACGTGCGAGCAATAAGCGCAAAACTGCTGGTCACAGCTTTGCTCAGGTCAGAGGCGTGAGCTTTTCGGTCAGGGATGGGGTCGCGGGGGCGACGTCGACGGGTACGCCGTTGAGGACCGCGTTGCCCGACAGCGGGTCGAGGAGACTGCCGTCGAGGAGCTGGTTGACGTTGACGCCCGGGTCGGTGGCGGCGTGGGCGAGGCGGGTGCCGGGGCGGTCGTGGCCCCAGCCGTGCGGCAGGCTCACCACACCGCGGCGGACCGTGTCGGTGACCTCGGCCGGGGCGGTCACCTCTCCCCCGGCGCCCTTCACGCGCACGGGCGCCCCGTCCTCGACGCCCAGCCGTGCGGCGTCCTCGGGGTGGATGTGCAGGGTGCAGCGGTTGGAGCCGCCGGTCAGGGCGGGCACGTTGTGCATCCAGCTGTTGTTCGAGCGGAGGTGACGGCGTCCGACCAGGACGAGCCCCGCGGGGCGTTCCGCCAGGGCCGCGCGCAGCCGGGGCAGATCGTCGGCGATCGGGCCGGGCAGCAGCTCCACCTCGCCGCTGCGGGTCTTCAGCGGCTGCGGCAGGCGGGGCCGCAGTGGGCCGAGGTCGATGCCGTGCGGGTGCGCGAGCAGTTTCTCCAGGGTCAGTCCGTCCGGCCGGGCGCCGAAGCCGTCGCCGTAGGGGCCGAGGCGGAGCATCATGTCGAGCCGTCGCTCGGGGCCGTCGTCGCCGGTGAGCCGGGCGGCGAGCTCGCCGGGGTCGCGGCCGTGCACGGGCGAGTGCGGTTCCGCGACGGCCTTGCCGAGGGTCTGGTCGACGACCATCCGGTCGACGGCGGCAGGATCGGCCCCGTGCATGCCCGTCACGGCGAGGATCAGACGCGCCAGGATCTCCGTCTCCGCCATGCGGTCCGGCTCCAGCGGGATCGCGGGGCGGGTGTAGCGGACCTGGTTGCGTACGGCGAGGGTGTTGAGGGCGAAGTCGTGGTGCGGGCTGCGGGAGGGCGGGGGCGGGGGCAGCAGCACGTGGGCGTGGCGCGAGGTCTCGTTGAGGTACGGGTCGACGCTGACCATGAAGTCGAGCGAGTCGAGCGCCTTGTCGAGCCGGTCGCCGTCGGGTGCGGACAGCACGGGGTTGGCGGCGACGGCGATGAGCGCGCGGATTGGCTCGCCCTCCTCGGTGGCGGTGTCGATCTCCTCGGCGAGGGCCGACAGGGGCAGCTCGCCCTTCGCCTCGGGGTGCCGGCTCACCCGGGAGTGCCAGCGCCCGAGGGCGAAGCCCCGGCCGGGCCCGGCGGGGCGTGGGGTCTTGTCGGTGGCGGCCTGCGGGAAGAGCGCGCCGCCGGGCCGGTCGAGGTTGCCGGTGAGGATGTTCAGCACGTCGACGAGCCAGCTGGCGAGGGTGCCGTGCGGGACGGTGCAGCTGCCGATGCGGCCGTACACGGCGGCCGCGGGGGCGGCGGCGAGGTCGCGGGCCAGGGCGCGTATGAGGCCGGCCTCCACGTCACAGGCCTCGGCGACGGCTTCGGGGGTGAACTCCCGCAGGGCGTCGGACAGTTCCTCGACGCCCTGGACGTGCGGGGTCGGGTCGACGAGGCCCTCGTCGAGGAGCACCCGGGCCATCGCCGCCAGCAGCAGCGCGTCGGTGCCGGGCCGCACCGCGATGTGCCGGTCGGCGAGCCTGGCGGTGCGGGTGCGCCGCGGGTCGATCACGACGAGGGTGCCGCCGCGGGCCTTGAGGGCCTTGAGTTTGCCGGGGAAGTCCGGGGCGGTGCAGAGGCTGCCGTTGGACTCCAGCGGGTTGGCGCCGATGAGGAGCAGGTGGTCCGTGCGGTCCAGGTCGGGCACGGGGATCGCGAGGGCGTCGCCGTAGAGCAGGCCGCTGGAGACGTGTTTGGGCATCTGGTCGACGGTGGAGGCGGTGAAGACGCTGCGCGTGCCGAGCCCGGCGAGCAGCACGGGCGGGTAGAGGGCGCCGGCCAGGGTGTGCACGTTGGGGTTGCCGAGGACGACACCGACCGCGTGCGGGCCGTACCGCTCGACGACCGGCCGGATGCCGGCGGCGACCGCGTCGAAGGCCTCCTCCCAGGTGGCCTCGCGCAGTTCGCCGTCCTTGCGCACCAGGGGCGTGCGCAGCCGGTCGGGATCGGAGTCGAGGGCCCCGAAGGAGGCGCCCTTGGGGCAGATGAAGCCCCTGCTGAACACGTCGTCGCGGTCCCCGCGGGCGTGCGTGACGCGCGTCCCCTCGATGGTGAGGGTCAGACCGCAGGTGGCCTCACAGAGGGGACAGATTCGCAGGGCGGTGCGGGACACGGGTCCTCCCGGGGCGGCGGCTACGGTGACGCACGGACGCGGCCGAGCATACCGACCGGTATGCACGGAGGGGAGCCCTCGCCGGCCCCGAGATCGGACGAGCGCCCCGGGGTGGCAGTCCGGGCCGGCCACCCCGGCAGCGTCGGCGTCAGTCGAGCACCCGGGCCAGGTACCCCCGCAGCATCTCCCTGGCCTCGCTGATGATCTTCTCGTCGCCCTCCGGCGCGAGCCGGAACGCCAGGTGTACGAGGGTGTCGGCGGTCTCCACGGCGATCAGGAACACCCGGCGCAGGTCCTCGTCGGGCTCGCGGTCGAGGTGGCCGGCGAGGAGTTCCGTGAGGCGGTCGGCGACGCGGTGGTTGGGTTCGGAGTCCCGGGCGCCGACGGGGATCTGGTTGCCGAAGTCGACCAGGGAGAAGCCGGGCGCGGTGCGCTTCATGTCCAGGTACTCGTCGAGCACGGCGTCCATGGCGTCGCGCCAGCCGCCGTCGCCCGCCTCCCGCAGGCGTTCGGTGACGCGGGCCGTGTACCGCTCCAGGTTGCGCTGGGCCAGCGCGTCGACCATCTGGCGCTTGTTGCCGAAGAAGCGGTAGACCGAGCCGATGGGGACGCCGGCGCGCTGGGCGACGGCACGGGTGCTCAGGGCGTCGTAGCCGACCTCGTCGAGAAGGTCGGCACAGGCGTCGAGGATCCTGGCCAGGCGTTCGGCACTGCGCCGCTGCACGGGCGCACGACGGAGCGATGTCGCGTGGGGCACGGACTTCATGATGCCTGTCCGGCACGGCCCGGTGAACCTCGCCCCCCGGACTGCGCCCCGGCGTCCGGGCCGGAAGCCCCCGCCCCCGGCTGGGCGGTCGCGCACGGCGCCGCATGCGCCCTTGCCCCCGACCGGGCAGCCCCGCTCGACAACCCCAGCGCCCCCACCCCCGCCGGACCGGTCGCGCACGGCGCCGCAAACGCCCTTGCCCCGGACCGGACAGTCCCGCTCGACAACCCCAGCGCCCCCACCCCCGCCGGACCGGCCGCGCACGGCGCCGCAAACGCCCTTGCCCCGGACCGGGCAGACCCACTCGACAGCCCCAGCGCCTCCACCCCCGGCCGGGCGATCCCACTCGGCAACCCCCGCGCCCTCACCCCCGCCGGACCGGTCGCGCACGGCGCCGCAAACGCCCTTGCCCCGGACCGGACAGTCCCGCTCGACAGCCCCAGCGCCTCCACCCCCGGCCGGGCGATCCCACTCGACAACCCCCGCACCCCCACCCCCGCCGGACCGGCCGCGCACGGCGCCGCAAACGCCCTTGCCCCGGACCGGACAGTCCCGCTCGACAACCCCAGCGCCTCCACCCCCGGCCGGGCGATCCCACTCGACAACCCCAGCGCCTCCACCCCCGGCCAGGCGATCCCACTCAACAACCCCCGCGCCTCCACCCCCGCCGGACCGGCCGCGCTCGGCGCCGCAAACGCCCTTGCCCCGGACCGGACAGTCCCGCTCGACAACCCCAGCGCCTCCACCCCCGGCCAGGCGATCCCACTCAACAACCCCCGCGCCTTCACCCCCGCCGGACCGGTCGCGCTCGGCGCTGCGGGCGTCCCCACCCCCGCCCGGCCAGCCGTGCTCGGCGAAACAGACGTCCCCGCCCCGGGCCGGACAGTCACGCTCGGCGAAGCGGACGTCCCCGCCCCGGGCCGGACAGCCGCGCTCGGCGAAGCGGACGCCCCCGCCCCGGGCCGGACAGTCGTGCTCGGTGTCGCGTTCGGGCCGGGCTTCGACGCGGTGATGTCGGCGGTGCTCTCCACCGGCCTGCCGTCCACCGCCCACACCGTGCCGTCGTCGGCGTAGAGGCGGGCCGTGACGTGGTGCGTGCCGCGCGGGACGAGGCCGGCGGCCAGCCGGTGCCCGGGCGTGCGCAGCCGGGCGACGAGGCGGCCGTCCACGTAGAGGTGCGCGAGGCCCCGTCCGGGCACCGCCCGGGCCGCCGCGCCGGCCGGCGAGAAGCGGAAGTTCCGCAGGGTCAGCCGTACGTCCCAGCCGCCGGCCCGGTCGGGCTGCACCTGGACGCCGACGTCGGGGGCGCCCTCCCCCTCCACCTCGCGGTAGGGCCGCCCCTCCTTGTCCCGGTCCTCCAGGAGCCTGCCCACCGGGGTGGGCGACGCCCCGCCCTCCGGGGCGTCACCGGAGCCGCAGCCCACGGCTCCGGCCAGGAGGACACAGACCGCGAGCACGGTGAGAGGTCTGCGTGTCCACGACATATCCGGGAGCGTAGAACACCTGTCCGGACGGCCGGATCGTCCTCAGGTCGGGTTCGGGTCATCCGTGAAGAGGAGGGCCCGCGCCCCTCTTGCGCGACGGAAATCGCAATCCTACGGTGTCCCATAGGAATCGGACCGCAAGGGAGCAGCGATCATGGGCGCGGACGCGCGGAAGACCGCCGAAGGGCTGACCTACCTCTCCGGCTTCGGCAACGAGCACAGCTCCGAGGCCGTCCCGGGCGCCCTGCCCGAGGGCCGCAACTCGCCCCAGCGGGCCCCGCTCGGGCTGTACGCGGAACAGCTGAGCGGCACGGCCTTCACCGAGCCGCGGGCCCACAACCGCCGCTCGTGGCTGTACCGGATCCGCCCCTCGGCCGCGCACCCGGCGTTCACCCGGACCCACAACGGCTCGATCCGCACCGCCCCCTTCACCCAGACCGTGCCCGACCCCAACCGGCTGCGCTGGGACCCCCTGCCCGACCCGGCACCGGAGACCGACTTCCTGGCCGGCCTGTGGACCCTCGGCGGGAACGGCGACGCCACGCAGCGCACGGGCATCGCCGTGCACCTCTACACCGCCAACGCCTCCATGGAGCGGGTGTTCAGCGACGCGGACGGCGAGCTGCTGATCGTCCCGGAGCGCGGCGGCCTGCTGCTGCGTACGGAGTTCGGTCTGCTCCATGTGGAGCCGGGCCATATCGCGCTGATTCCGCGTGGTGTCCGCTTCCGTGTGGAACTGCTCGACGATTCCGCCCGCGGCTACGTGTGCGAGAACTATGGGGCGCCGTTCCGCCTCCCCGACCTGGGCCCGATCGGCGCCAACGGCCTCGCCAACCCCCGCGACTTCCGCGCCCCGGTCGCCGCGTACGAGGACGTCGAGGGCCCGGTGGAGGTGGTGAACAAGTTCTGCGGCAACCTGTGGACCGCCACCTACGACCACTCCCCGCTCGACGTCGTCGCCTGGCACGGCAACCATGTGCCGTACGCCTACGACCTGCGCCGCTTCAATGTGCTAGGCACCATCACCTACGACCACCCCGACCCGTCGATCTTCACGGTGCTGACGTCCCCGTCGGACACCCCGGGCCTGGCCGGAGTCGACTTCGTGGTGTTCGCGCCGCGCTGGCTGGTGGGCGAGGACACCTTCCGGCCGCCGTACTTCCACCGGAACGTGATGACCGAGTACATGGGCCTCATCGAGGGCGCGTACGACGCCAAGACCGCCGGGAAGGGGGGATTCGTGCCGGGCGGCGGCTCGCTGCACAACATGATGTCGGCGCACGGCCCGGACCGGGAGACGTTCGACCGGGCGAGCGCCGCCGAGCTGAGGCCGCAGAAGATCGACGACGGCCTGGCGTTCATGTTCGAGACGCGCTGGCCGGTCACCCTCACCCCGCACGCGGCCCGGGCGGAACACCTCCAGCAGCGCTACGACGACGTCTGGCAGGGCCTGGAGCGGCACTTCAACCCCTTGCACTGATCATTTCCCTACCGGTACGGATGGCCCGTGACCTCCTTCGCCCCGGACTCGATCGTCCTGAACCGCAAGCTGCCGCTCTGGTACCAGGTGTCGCAGTCGCTGCGCGCCTCCATCCTCGGCCGCTCGCCGCGGGACCCGCTGCGCCTGCCCACCGAGGAGCAGCTGGCCGGGCACTACGGGGTGAGCGTGCTGACCATGCGGCAGGCGCTGAAGGAACTGGAGGACGAGGGGCTCATCTCGCGGCACCGCCGGCGGGGCACGTTCATCGAGCCGGACGCGCGCCGGGGTTCGCCGGTGCGGCTGCTGGGCTCGGTGGACGCGATCGTGGCCCAGCAGTCGGGGATGACGACGGAGCTGCTGGCCCACGGCAGCACGCCCGTGCCGGGTGAACTCGCCGAGTTCTTCCCGGACGTGGCGGAGGTCGCGACGTACCACCGGCTGCGCAGCGACGAGAAGACCGGCGAGCCGACCAACCACGCCCGGAACTACGTCCGTCCCGAACTGGCCCCGCGGATCGACCTGGACGACCTCGTCCGGTGGCCCATGACCAAGGTGCTGCGGGACGTCGTCGGGGCGGACATCAGTCGCATCACGGACACCGTGCAGGCCCGGCTGGCCGACCCGGAGACCGCGAAGCTGCTCCAAGTCCCGCTGCTCAGCCCGATCCTGCACTACACGGGCGTGACGTACGACAGTGAGGGGCGGCCGCTGGACGTGGCCGTCATCCAGTACCGGGGGGATCGCTTCTCCTTCACGGTGACACTGGATGCGTAGGGATCGGCCCGCCGGCCGGTGGGGGCCGCCCGCGCCCGCGCGGAGCCGCGCAGGGCACGGCCCCGCACCCCGTCGGGGCGTCGTACGATGCGGGGCGTGACGCACGACGACGCTCCGCTGCTGGCGGACCTCATGCCGTGGTCCGTCGCACCGCCGCGGCTCGGCCGGGGCTGGCCGGCGGCCCCCGACGCGGCGTCCCTGAAAGCCCGCTGGGACGCCTTGGTGAAGGCCGAGGGGCCCGACCGCGAGGCGCTGTTCGAGCCGAGCCGCTCCCGCACGCTGCACACGGCGGTCGGCCAGTTGCCCGGCCGGGCCGACAGCGGTACGGAGAAGCTGGTGCGGGCCTCGGGCCCGTGTCCGGAGCCGGTGCGCGTGCTGCTCGCGCCCTTCGACGAGCAGTGGCTCATTCCCGACCAGCGGCTCATCGACGCGGCCCGCCCGGAGCTGTGGCGCGTGGCGGACGAGCGGCAGGCCTTCCTGGTGGAAGCACCCGAGACCCTCCTCGTCACCTCGCTGCTGCCCCTGGTCCGCCCCGGCCGGGTCCGCCCCCTCTTCCGGCGCCCGGGCGGCCGTGAACCGAACCTGGCGCCCGGCCTGCTGGAGCACTTGGGCCGCCGTCTGGGCGGCACGCCCGCCCCGCTGGACGTCCTGGCCTGGATCACGGCGACGGCCCGGCCGGACCTCACCGTCCCGCTCACCGGCGACGCCGACGAGTGGGAGCGGGGTGTGGAGCTGGGGCACCGGATGCTGTGGCTGATGCGCCGCGACGGCGAACGCCCGAAGCTCCCCGGCGGCCGCCGCCCCTACGTCCGCGCCCCGCTGCCCTCCCGGCCGCCGGCCCTGCGCTACGACCGGGACGAGGAGGCCCTGCTGCTGGACGAGGGCCGCATCTCCCCGGTGCCGCCCGAGGCCTGGGACTTCGAGGTGGGCGGCGTCCGCGTCCTGGAGCAGTGGTTCGCGGCACGCGTCACCGATGCCGAGCCGGGCACCCTGGCGGCGATCCGCCCGACCGGCTGGCCGCAGACCTGGACGTCGGAGCTGCTGGAGCTGATCACAGTCCTGGCACTCCTGGCCGAGCTGCGCCCCCTGGAGGACCTGACGCTCCCCGACCCGGTCACCACCGCCGAGCTGACCGAGGCGGGCGTCCTCCCCGTACCGGCGACGGCCCGCCGCCCGGCCTCGGTCCTGGACGGCCCCGAGGAGGGGCCGGAGGGGCAGCTCGCGCTGCTCTAGCGCAGGTCCGGGTCGAAGGCGTCCAGGACCCGTTCGAGCGCCCGGCGGAACACCGCCTCCAGATCGACCGGGCCGCTCTGCTCCGTGAAGGCAGCGGCCAGCCGCGGATACGCGCCGGTGGCCACCTGGCTGCCCAGGTACGCCATGCGGACCGCGTTCTCCTCCTCCACCGACCACGGCACGGAACGGGTGCGCTCCACGGTCGCGATGTCGTTCGCGGTGTACGTCGTCACCACGCCGTTGAGCAGCGCGACCAGTTCCGTCTTCGTCCCGCCCGGGACGTCCAGCGGTTCGAGGCAGGCCAGACAGTGCTCCAGGTAGCGCAGGGTGTTGGGGCCGAAGCCGTGGACGCCGGCCATCAGCCGCGGCACCCAGGTGTGGCGGCGCATGACGGCTCGCGTCTCCTCCGCGTTGCGGAGCATGTCGGCGCGCCAGTCACCGGTGGGCTCGAACAGCTCGTGCTCGGCGCCGACGGCGTCGATCATCAGCTCGTACAGGTCCTCCTTGCGGGGGACGTGGTTGTAGAGCGACATCGTGCCGCAGCCCAGTTCGGCGGCGATGTGCCGCATGGACACCGCGTCCAGGCCCCGCTCGTCCGCGATCCGCACCGCCGCCGCCGCGATGTCGGCGCGCGTGAACGCCGGCTTCGGCCCACGGCCGGTGCGCTCGGGGCGCGCCCAGATCACTTCGGGTACGGCCGCTCGGCCCGCCATCGGTCATCACCTCGGCCACCATCCTAGTTACGTACAGCGTACGTAGTGCGCTATGGTCATGCCATGACTTCTACGTACGCTGTACTTAGTGAGGGTCTGGAGAAGCGGTTCGGGGAGGTCCACGCCCTGCGCGGGCTGGACCTGGCGGTCGCCGAGGGGACGGTGTGCGGGGTCCTCGGGCCGAACGGGGCGGGCAAGACCACGGCCGTGCGGCTGCTGACCACGCTGCTGCGGCCGGACGCGGGCTCGGCCCGGGTCGCCGGGCACGACCTCGTCCGCGAGGCCGCCGCCGTGCGCAGCCGGATCGGCGTCACGGGGCAGGACACCTCGATCGACGGCGACCTCACCGGCCGTCAGAACCTCCAGTTGTTCGGCCGGCTGCACCGAGTGCGCGGACCGGCCGGCCGGACCGCCGAGCTCCTCGACCGCTTCGGGCTGACGGAGGCCGCCGACCGGCCCGCCTCCACCTACTCCGGCGGCATGCGCCGCCGCCTGGACCTCGCGGCGAGCCTGATCCGCCGCCCCGACGTGCTGTTCCTGGACGAGCCGACGACCGGACTCGACCCGGTCAGCCGCAATCTCGTCTGGGACGTGGTGCGCGGCCTGACCGCCGAGGGCACGACCGTGCTGCTCACCACGCAGTACCTGGAGGAGGCCGACCGGCTCGCCGACGACATCGCCCTGGTGGACCGGGGCCGGGTCGCGCACACCGGGTCGCCGGCCCAGCTCAAGGCGCTGGTCGGCGCCCACGCCGAGGTCGTGGTGCCGGACGCCGACGTACTCACGAAGGCGGCGGCCGTGCTCGACCGGCTCACGGGCGGTCAGCCGTCGTTCGACCACGCGCGCAACGCCGTCGGCGTGGTCAGCAAGGACCCGACGCTCACCCTGCCGCTGCTGGTGCGCGCCCTGGACACGGCGGGCGTGCCGCTGCTCGACGCCAGCCTGCGGCCTCCGACGCTCGACGACGTCTTCCTGCGCCTGACCGGAACCACCTACGAAGTGAAGGAGCGTGCCGCATGAGCATGCTGGCGTACGACGGAACAGCGATGCTGGGACGGCAGTTGCGGCGGGTGCGGAACAACCCGGGCCTGCTGATCCTCACCCAGACGATGCCGATCAGCATGCTGCTGTTCTTCGGCTACGTCTTCGGCAGCGCGCTGGCCATGCCGGGTGAGGCCTACCGGTCGTTCCTCGTGCCGGGCCTGCTGGTGGCGACCGCCGCGGGCGGGATCATGACCGGCATGTTCCAGGCCGCCCACGACACGCACCGGGGCGTGGCGAACCGCTTCCGTACGCTGCCGATGAGCCGGGCGGCCGTACCGCTCGGGCAGGCCGCCGCGGACGTCGTCGTCACGGCGGCCGGGACGGTGCCGTTCCTGCTGGTGGGGCTCGCGGTGGGCTGGCGGGTCGAGGGCGGCCCGCTCGAAGCGGTCGCGGCCTTCGGGCTGTTGCTGCTGTTCCGCTTCGCGTGCACCTGGGCCGGGATCTACCTCGGGCTGCTCACCCGCAGCGAGGAGGCGTCCGGTCAGCTCGGCGGGGCGACGTTCCTGCTGCCGCTGCTGTCCAGCGCGTACATCCCGACGAGCGGGCTGCCGGGGTGGCTGCGGACGGTCGCCGAGTGGAATCCGATCAGCGCGGTGACGACGGCCCTGCGGGACCTGTTCGGCAACGCGCCGGTGCCGGACGGGGCGGCCTGGCCGGTGGCCCACCCCGTCGCGGGGTCGCTGCTGTGGTGCGCCGTGCTGCTCGGGGTGTTCGTGCCGCTGGCCGTGCGCCAGTACGCGCAGGGGGAGCGGTGAGCGGGCGGTTCGGGCGTCGAGGCCGCGCGGGGCCCCCGGTCACTGCCGGGCGGGGATGAGACACCGACAGGGGGCGTACCGCGCTCGGGAACACACCTGGCGCCGCTGCGTGCCGCGGGGATGACGGACGACGAGTGCGCAGCGTGCGCCGGGGGCGGTGCGACCGCCCGAGCGCGGGCCCCTACTTGCCGCCGAACAGCGAACGGCGCAGGCGGCGCAGCGGTGCGAAGAGCGAGACGCGGCGTACGCGCGCGCCCCTGCCGCTGCGGTCGTGCGGCTGGCGCGCGGTCAGTTCGCGCATCAGCGAGGTCGCCTCGACCGTCTCCCGCTGCGGGACGGCAGGGCCCGCCAGCACCGAGAGGTGGCGGTCGAGGCGCGAACTGGTCGCGCTGCTCCCGCAGGTGATCGCAGGGACCCTGGCCCTGCTGCGCACTGTTATCTGTTCCATGTCACTCCCCACCCGTACGAGTCCACCCGGCCCGGGCAGGTTAACCCTATCGCCCCGTCCGAGCACACGTGTATCGCGGTCACAGGATTCACCTTCCCCATAAGGGGGTTGACGATGTATCTCCGATCACTCTCCGAATCCAACAGATTTCAGGGCGAGTTGGACGATCGGCTGCGTAGTGGGCTGGGGCGATCCACCGGCCGGCTCGACGGTCACGGCCAGTGACGACGCGGAGGTGCCGAGACCGGTCGCGACCAGCGGCGTGTCGCCCTCGAAGAGGCCCAGGGAGCGTGGTTGCGCGCCCGGGCGCATGAGCCACAGCTGGTGCACGCGACCGCCCGGCGGGGCGCCGTATCCGCCGAGGGTGACGACCGCGCTCCCCTCCGTGGCGGAAGCGATCACTCCGATCGTGCGGCCCCGGCCGTCCCGTCCGCTGCTCGCGCGGGCGTCCGGAGCTGCCAGAACGTGGGCGATCTCACGTGACCGGTCGCGTTCGGCGGCCAGTTCGTCCTGGGTGCGGTTCGCCTGCACGGCGAAGAGCGAGGCGACCACGAGGGCCGCGGCGGCGGTGGCCGTGGCGAAGGGCACGAACAGCGGGATCCGGCGCCGCTCCCGCTGTCGCGGCGGCGGCTGGGTGCCCCACACGTGCGGCGGCAACTGCGTCGCACGCGCGCGTGCCGGTGCCCGGGCGGCGTCCCGGGGCGCGGGGTCCTGCGGGGTCGTCCGTACGGCGGTCATGACCCGGTCGCGCAGGGCGGCCGGGGCCGGGGCGGCGGCCGACCAGGCGAGCCGGACGGCGTCCTCGGACAGGGCGCGCACCTCGGCGGCGCAGCGGTCGCAGCCCTTCAGGTGCTTCTCGAAGCGGACCCGTTCCAGGGGGTCGAGGGCGTCCAGCGCGTAGGGCGCGGCGAGCGAGTGCAGGTCCTCGCGGCGGAAGAGGCTCATGCCACGCCTCCCAGGCACTCGCGCATCCGGGTCAGCCCGTCGCGCATCCGCGTCTTGACGGTGCCCAGCGGCAGGGAGAGCCGCTCGGCCACCTCACGGTACGTGTAGCCCTCGTAGTAGGCGAGCGTGACGGACTGGCGCTGCAGGACCGTGAGCCGGTCCAGGCAGCGGCGCACCAGCTCGCGTTCCAGACCGGCCTCGACCTCCTCGGTGACGTGGTCGAAGGCCGGCTGGTTGGCGCGCAGTGCCTCGCGCTGCTCGCGCTCCCCGGCCGCCCGGGCGCTGCGCACCCGGTCGACGGCCCGGCGGTGGGCGAGGGTGAGGATCCAGGACATGGCGCTGCCGCGCCCCGGGTCGAACTTCGCGGCGGACCGCCACAGTTCGAGCAGCACCTCCTGAGCCACCTCCTCCGACTGGGCGGGGTCGCGCACCACACGCCGTACGAGCCCGAACACCGGGCCGGACACCAGTCCGTACAAATCCTCGAACGCCCTCTGGTCCCCGCTCGCCACGAGCAGCAGCAGTTCGTCCGCCTCCACTCGGTCCCCCTCTCCGAGGCCGCACCGGGCCTGTCCCCTCATTCGAGGCATTCGCAACGCACACACCTCCGGATGGGGTTACGGATCAGCGCCCGGAAAACGCGGGTCCCCCGGTGATGAAACAACTTTTCAGATGCTCCGTAAGAACGTTTGAGATTCGACCAATCCACTCTGCCGACCGCTCCGAATGGCGTGTGTCAGGCAAGTTGACACGGAGGACGGACGGCATGACACCTAACCCCAGGACCCGTGCGGGACGCAGGAGCATCGCGACCGCGGTGTGTGGCGCGCTGGCCGCAGGCGGGCTCACGGCCGCCGGTGTGACCGCGCTGGCGCCTGAGGAGGCCTCCGCCTCCAGTCACCGGGAGGCCCCGCTGATCTCGGGGACGCCGCAGTACGACAACACGGACGTGTATGCGTTCGTCAGCCCGGACAAGCCGGACACGACGACCATCGTCGCGAACTGGATCCCGATGGAGGAGCCGGCCGGCGGGCCGAACTTCTTCACGTTCGCCGAGGACGCGCAGTACGACCTGCGCATCGACAGCAACGGTGACGCGAAGGAAGACCTGCTGTTCCGGTACACGTTCAAGACGCACACGAAGAACGACAAGACGTTCCTGTACAACACGGGCCCCGTCGAGAGCCTCGACGACCCCGACCTCAACATCACGCAGACCTACGACCTCGAACTGATCAAGCTGCGCGATCTGAAGGCGGTGTCGAAGACCAAGGTCGCCGACGACGTGCCGGTGGCGCCGTCGAACGTCGGCAAGGCGTCGATGCCGGACTACAACACCCTGCGCAAGCAGGCGGTCCACAAGCTCGCCGGGGGCGCCCAGACGTTCGCCGGGCAGGCCGACGACCCGTTCTTCCTGGACCTGCGCGTCTTCGACCTGCTGTACGGCGGGAACCTCTCCGAGGTCGGCAACGACACGCTCAAGGGCTACAACGTCAACACGATCGCCCTGCAGGTCCCGAGCAGCTTCCTGACCGAGTCGCACGAGCAGCCGGTCATCGGCGTCTGGTCGACGACGCAGCGCAAGAACGCCCAGGGCTACTTCGCGCAGGTCTCGCGCCTCGGCAACCCGCTGGTCAACGAGGTCGTCAACCCGCTGAAGGACAAGGACACGTTCAACGCGTCCGCGCCCCGGGACGACGCCCAGTTCCTGAAGAACGTCACCAACCCGGAGCTGCCGAAGCTCATCGAGGCCATCTACAAGATCCCGGCGCCGGACGAGCCGCGCAACGACCTGGTCGACGTCTTCCTCAAGGGCGTCAAGGACCTCAACCAGCCGCCGCACGTCACGCCGTCCGAGCAGCTGCGTCTCAACACCTCGATCAAGCCCGCCGCGAAGCCCAAGCGGCTGGGTGTCCTCGACGGCGACAACGCCGGCTTCCCGAACGGCCGTCGGCTCACCGACGACGTGATCGACGCCTCCCTCCAGGTCGTCGAGGGTGAGCTGCTCGGCGCGAAGAACGACCTGGGCGACGCGGTCGACAAGAACGACAAGGACTTCGAGAAGGCCTTCCCGTACGTCGCCCTGCCGACGGAGGGTTCGCGCGGCCCGCTCGCCAAGGGCGTGGACGGCGGCAACGACGTCCGCAGCCAGCTGGGCGACGCGCTCCAGCCGGCGAACGCGCAGGGCTCGGACGACATGCAGCTGATCGCCGCGTCCGCCGGGGCCGGGGCGGGCGGCATCGTCCTGATCGGCGCGGCCCTGATGTGGTGGCGCCGCATGCGGAACCGGGCGTACTGACCCGCTCCGCTCCCTCTGCCGGCGCGGCCCGTTCCCACCATCCCCCACGGCACGGGCCGCGCCTCACCCTCCCGCACCAGCACACCCGACCGAGGAGAGGTCATGCCTCCGCGTACGACCGACAGCACACCGGAGAGGCGCGACGACCGCCCGCGGTCGACGGACCCGGAGCCCGAGACCGACGGACCGCGCTCCGCGGACCGGTCCGGGAGCCCGGCCGCCGAGGCGGGGGCGCAGCGGGCCGGTGACGCCCAGGGCGGAACGGACACCGCCGAAGCGGAGACGGACACGGCCGAGGCACGGACCGACCCGGGCACCGAACGACGACCCGAACCGAATCCGCCGGGCGAAACGACCCCCCAGACCGACTCCGATACCGGACGACGGCCCGACCCCGGTGCACCCGCCGGTCCGGGCACCCGCCGTCCCGCCGAGGGCGACTCCGGCAATGGAAACGAGCCGCACACCCACGGCTCCGCCGACGCCGACGGCCCGGCCGACGCCCGGGGCTCCGCCGACGCCGACGGCCCGGCCGACGCCCGGGGCTCCGCCGACGCCCGGGGCTCCGCCGACGCCCGGGGCTCCGCCGATGCCCGGGGCTCGGCCGACGCCGACGGCCGCGCCGACGGTCCCGCTGACGCCCACCACCCCGCCGACGCCCACGGCTCCGCCGACGCCCAGAGCCCCGCTGACGCCCACGGCCACGCCGATGCCCACCGCCCCGCCGACGCCGACGGTGTCGATCCGCGTGTGGTCGCGGTGCGGCGGGCCGCTGACGGGGGGCGGCGTTGGCGGGCGGCTCATCTGGCCGGGTGTGCCGCGCTGCTGGCGGTGGCGCTGACCGGTGGGGCCGTCGCCTTCGGGGGTGTCGGGGACGGTGGTGCGGGCGCCGGTGCCCAGGCCGTGTCCGCCGCCGGGGCGCTGTCGCCCGGCGATCTCGCCCGGGGTGATCTGGCCGCCGGGATCGCGTCCCTCCAGCGGCACCTGCGTGCCCAGCCGAGGGATCACGGCGGTTGGGCCACCCTCGGGGTCGCCTACGTCGAGCAGGCCCGTACGAACGGCGACCCCTCGCGCTACCCGCAGGCCGAGCGCGCCTTGCGGCGGTCCCTCGACCTGAAGCCCGGCAACGACCAGGCCCTCGCCGGCCGTGCCGCCCTGGCCGCCGCCCGGCACGACTTCCCGGGCGCCCTGGAGTTCGCCGACCGGGCCCTGAAGCAGAACCCCTACAACGAACGCGCCCTGTGCACCCGTATCGACGCCCTGGTCGAGCTGGGCCGGTACGACGACGCCGCCGAGGCCGCCGACACCGCCGACGACCGGCGCCCCGGCGTGCCCGTCTTCACGCGGTACGCGTACGTGCGCGAGCTGCGCGGCGACGTCCGCACGGCCCGTGACGTGCTGGAGCGCGCCCTGGGCTCCGCCCACGCACCCGCCGACGTCGCGTACGTCGCCACCGCCCTCGGACAACTGGCCTGGAACCAGGGCGAGTACGCCACGGCCCTCGACCACTACGCCCGCGCCCTCGCCGCCGACGACGACTACCTCCCCGCCCTGGAGGGCCGGGCCCGCGCCCAGGCCGCGAAGGGCGACCGGGCGGCGGCGGTCGAGGGGCTGGAGCAGGTCGTCGCCCGCTTCCCGCTGCCGGGCCCGCTCGTCGCGCTCGGCGAGCTGTACGAGGACCGCGGCGCCGACGGCGACCGGGCGAAGGCCGGCGACCAGTACGCCCTGGTGGACGCCTGGACGTCCCTCGCCCGCGCGGGCGGGGTCAACGCCGACCTCGACGCGGCGATGGCCGCCGCCGACCACGGTGACAAGGAGGCGGCCCTGCGCGCCGCCCGCGCCGAGTGGGACCGCCGGCACAGCGTGCACACCGCCGACGCCCTCGCCTGGGCGCTGCACGTCAACGGCCGCGACGAGGAAGCCCTGCCGTACGCCCGCCGGGCCACGGCCACCGGCTACCGCAACGCCGCCTTCCTCTACCACCGCGGCATCATCGAACGCGCCGCCGGCGACGAGCGCGCCGCCCGCGAGCACCTGAAGGCCGCGCTGGACCTGAACCCCGGCTTCTCGCCCCTCGGCGCGCGCGAGGCCCGTACCGCACTCGAGGACCTGGAGGGGAACCGGTGACCCTGCGCCGGCTGTTCGCGTCCGGCGCCGCCGTCCTCACGGCCGCCTGCGCGCTCACCCTGCTGCCCGCCGCCACGGCGAGCGCCCATCCGCTGGGCAACTTCACCGTCAACCGCTACGACGGCCTGGTCGCCGCCCCCGGCGAACTCCGCGTCCACCACGTCGAGGACCTCGCCGAGATCCCCGCGACCCAGGCGAAACCGGAGATCGAGCGGCTGGGCATGACGATGTGGGCCCGCGAGCGGTGTGCCACGGCCGCCCGGGACAGCCGGGTCACCGTCGACGGCCGGGCCGCCCGCCTCACCGCCGAGCGCGGCCACGCGCGCGTGCGGCCCGGGCAGGCGGGGCTGGACACCCTCCGCGTGGAGTGCGAGCTGACCGCTCCCCTCCCGTCCGGCGCGTCGGACCGGGAGGGCGTCTCCCTCGGCTTCCGCGGCGCGGGCGCCTCCTCCGGCCCGGGCTGGCGGGAGATCACGGCGCGGGGCGACCGTATGACGCTCACCGCGTCGGACGTACCGCGGAAGTCGATCTCGGCCGAACTGACCGAGTATCCCGAGGAGTTGCTCTCCTCCCCCGCCGACACCGCGTCCGCCGCGCTGCGGGTGCGCCCCGGCGGCCCGGCGCTGGCCGAGGAGGAGTCGGACGCCCCCGCCGCCTCGGTGCTGCCGCGCGGTGCCGACCGCTGGACGCGGGCCCTGGACGAGCTGGTCGCCCGGCACGACCTCACGGCCGGTTTCGCCGCGCTGGCCCTCCTCATCGCCGTCGGCCTGGGAGCGATGCACGCGCTCGCCCCGGGCCACGGCAAGACCATCATGGCCGCGACGGCGGCGGCCCGGGGCGGCCAGGCCCGGATGAAGGACGTCCTGCCCATGGCCGCCTCGGTGACGGTCACCCACACCCTGGGCGTGGTCGCCCTCGGCCTGCTGGTCACGGCCGGGTCGGCGGCGGCGCCCTCGGTGATCGCCTGGCTCGGTGTCGCCAGCGGGATCCTGGTGACCCTGGCGGGCGCGAGCCTGCTCCGCCGCGCCCTGCGCAACCGCGCGCACCCCCACCGGCACGGCCACGGCGGCCACAGCCATGATCACGGCCACCCGCACGATCACCCGCACGACCACGACCACCACCATGACCACGGGCATGACCACGGGCATGATCACGGCCACGATCACCACCACGACCACCCGCACGATCACGACCGGGGCCACCCTCACTCCCACCCGCACACCATCGAGCACACCCATGGCGGTTTCACCCACTCCCACCCCGTCGCACCCACGCTCCGCGGCACGATCCTCATGGGCTTCGCGGGCGGGCTCGTGCCCAGCCCGTCCGCCGTGGTGGTGCTCGTCGGGGCCGCGGCCCTCGGGCAGGCCTGGTTCGGTCTGCTGCTCGTCGTCGCCTACGGCGTCGGGCTGGCGCTCACCCTCACGGCCGCCGGGTACGCCGTCGTCAAGGCGGGCAGCGGCATGACGCGGCTGCTGGACCGGCGCCCCCGGTGGACGGCCGGGCCTCTCGCGGCCCTGGTGCGCCGCACCGCCCCGCTCGGCTCGGCCGCCGCCGTCGTCGTCCTCGGGGCCGGACTCGTGTTCAAGGGGGCGGCATCCGCACTGGGCTGAGTTACGTTCGTGAGGAAATACGACGTCCTGGGGAAAACAGACCTCATGGAGATTCCGCCCGGCTGCGAATGGGGGCGCCGTGTCCGAAGAACCGGGCCATGAGCGGGTGATCGCGGGCCGCTACCGCCTCCTGGCACCGCTCGGCGAGGGCGGTATGGGGACGGTGTGGCGCGCCCGCGACGAGGTGCTGCACCGCGAGGTCGCCGTCAAGGAGGTGCGCGCCCCGGCCGGGCTCGGGGGCGACGACGTCCAGCGGATGTACGCCCGGCTGGAGCGGGAGGCGTGGGCCGCGGCCCGGGTCGCCAACCGGAACGTCGTCACGGTCTACGACGTGGCGACGGACGGCGGCCGGCCGTGGATCGTCATGGAGCTGGTCCGGGGCCTGTCCCTGGCCGAGGTCCTGGACGCCGAGGGCCCGATGGCGCCGCAGCGGGCCGCGCACATCGGCGCCGAGGTGCTGGCCGCGCTGCGGGCGGCGCACGAGGCCGGGGTGCTGCACCGGGACGTGAAGCCGGCCAACGTGCTGATCGCGAACGACGGCCGGATCGTGCTCACCGACTTCGGGATCGCCATGGTCGAGGGCAGCTCCGCGCTGACCATGACCGGCGAGGTCATCGGCTCGCCCGAGTTCCTCGCCCCGGAGCGGGCGCTCGGCCGCACGCCCGGCCCGGAGTCCGACCTGTGGTCGCTCGGGGTGCTGCTCTACGCGGCGGTGGAGGGCCACTCCCCGTTCCGTCACGACACCCCGCTGAGCACGCTGCGCGCGATCGTCGACGAGGAGCTGCCGCCGCCGTACCGAGCCGGGCCGCTCGCCCCGGTCATCGAGGGACTGCTGCGCAAGGACCCCGAGCAGCGGCTGCCGGCCGAGCGGGCCGAGCAGGATCTGCGGGTCGTCGCCGCGGGCGGCTCGCCGCACGCGGACACCGTACGGGCGGCGCCCTTCCCGCCGACCGTGGCGGCCCGCCCCGAGCCCTCTCCCACGCCCCCGATGCCGTTCCCGGGCGGGCCGGCGGCGTCCGGCTCGGGGGCGACGACGACGGCCACCGGCCGGGACCGCGACCGCCGGGCCGGCCGGGTGCTGGTGGCGGGCGTGGTCGCGCTGGCGCTGGCGGTGGGAGGGCTGACGTACGCACTGCTGAACAACGGCGACGGCGACGGCAACGGCGACCGCGGTGCCGGGGTGGGCACACCCACCGAGACCAAGAGCCCGCCGCCGAACACCGGGAGCGGGAAGTCGAGCCCTTCCCCGAAGCCCAGCGAGAGCGAGGAGAGCGGTCCGCCGCCGCAGTCGGTGCGGGTCGGCCTGGACGGCACGCGCACGGACTACTCGGGCCCGTGCCCGCCGCCGAACGAGCGGGCGCCGAGGTTCACGGCCACGTTCACGGTGGGGCGGCTGCCGGCCGAGGTGCGCTACCGCTGGGTGACCCAGGACGGCACGGTGCTCGACGGGGGCTGGAAGACGCTGTCGTTCCCGGAGGGCGGCGGCCGTACGAAGCACGACGCGGTGACCGTGACGACGGACGCGGAGAGCGGGACGTTCGAGAACGAGATCGGCGTCGAGGTGCGGGAGCCGGTGCGCACGACGTCCGAGTCGGTGCCGTTCTCGATCACGTGCGAGACGGAGACCCCGACGGACGGGGCCTCCCCTTCTGCTTCGGTCCCTGAGTCGGACCCGGGTTCCGACACGGAGTCGGACCAGGACTCCGGCTGAACGGTCAGTCGTTGGCGTTGAGCACGGGCAGATAGCCGCCCGACTGGCCGGGTGCCTTCGGGTGGTAGGACTCGCCGATGTTGAGCCAGTTGACGCTGTGCAGCCAGGAGTCGCCGGAGCAGATCTCGTGGCCGGTGAAGGTGCCGCGTACGTCGCCGAAGGTGAAGCCGTGGTCGGCGGCGCGCTTGGCGATGGCGGTGTTGAGGTGGTCGGAGGCGTCGTTGATGGCCTTGCGCTTGGTCTCGGAGAGGCGGAGGCAGGAGGTTCCGAGCTTGTAGAAGCGGGGGTAGCCGAGCACGACGACGCGGGCGTTGGGCGCCTTGGAGCGGATCGCCGAGTACACGCTGTCGAGCTTGCCGGGCAGGGTGGAGTCGACGTACGCCCGGGCGGTGTTGATGCGGGAGACGCAGGCGCTGTCGGACTGGGTCACACAGGTCGTCATGACGTCGGCGAACCCGGCGTCGTTGCCTCCGACGCTGAGGGAGACCAGGCCGGTGGTGGCGCTGAGCGGGGCGAGCTGTCCGGACAGAACTTCACCCGTTCGGGCGCCGGAACAGGCCGTGAAGTCGAAGGTCGAGGGTGAGTGGGCGGCGGCCCAGAGGTAGGGGTAGGCCTTCGTGCTGCGCTTGCAGTCGCCGCTGGAGCTGATGTAGCTGCCGGCGCCCACTCCGGAGGAGTAGGAGTCACCGAGCGCCACATAGCCGCCAGTTGCGGCGAGTGAGGACGCCTGCGCCGTGGCTGCCCCGGTGAGGGCGGTGCCGGCGGCGAGGAGGAGCGAGCTCACGAGGACGACAAGTCGGGAACGTCTCATGGAACCTCCCTTTAGCAGGATCTCTGCCATAACCGTCGTAGCAGCTACGCGTGTTGACAGGAAGTGTCCATGCCAAGTCTTTTCGGCCCTTTCCGGGATGCTCACGGCGCGTTCACCGCACGTCGTGTTACGCGTTCGGCACCCGTTGTTACGCGTGCATGACAGATTTGTTGACTCGTGCTCAACTCTCTTGTTCTACGCCGGTAGATGGTCGACGCTTTACTCCGGCCGGGAGCGGAACGCGACGCTCCCGGTCCGTGTGCGCGAGCACGCGCACACCCCCCACATGACGCGCGCCCCACCCAGGCGCGCGCCGCCTAGAGGAGGACTCCCTCGTAATGGCACAACTGCGTAGCAAGAGACTCGGATTCGCCGCCGTCACCCTGTCGGCGACCGCCGCCCTCGTGGGCGGGCTCACCGCCCTCCCCGCCCAGGCCGCCCCCGCCGAGGGCCGGGTGCTCGCCGCGGACTCCCCGGCCGCCGTCAAGGACAGCTACATCGTCACGCTCAAGAAGAGCGCGGGCCTGAGGGCGTCCTCGGCAGCGGGCAGGAACCTCGTGAAGGAGTACGGCGGCACGGTCGAGAAGACGTTCGGCAAGGCGCTGAACGGCTACTCCGCCGACCTCTCCGCCGCCGAGGCCAGGCGCCTCGCCGCCGACCCGGCGGTGGCCTCGGTCGAGCAGAACCAGCGCGTCCAGCTCTCCGCGACCCAGACCAACGCCCCCTGGGGCCTGGACCGCATCGACCAGGCCTCGCTCCCGCTCTCCGGCACCTACACCTACCCGGACAGCGCGGGCAGTGGTGTCACGGTCTATGTGATCGACACCGGTGTGCGCATCACCCACCAGCAGATCAGCGGTCGTGCGGCGCACGGCTACGACGCCGTCGACGGCGACACCAACGCCTCCGACGGCAACGGCCACGGCACCCATGTGGCCACCACCATCGCGGGCTCGACCTACGGCGTCGCCAAGAAGGCGAAGATCGTGGGTGTGCGGGTGCTGAACAACAGCGGCTCCGGCACCACCGCGGGCGTGATCGCGGGCGTCGACTGGGTGACGAAGAACCACTCGGGCCCCTCGGTCGCCAACATGTCGCTCGGCGGCGGCGCCTCCACCGCCCTCGACACGGCCGTCCGCAACTCCATAGCCAGCGGCGTCACCTACGCCGTCGCCGCGGGCAACAGCAGCACCACCGCCTCCTCGTCCTCCCCGGCCCGGGTCGCCGAGGCGATCACCGTCGGCGCCACCACCAGCACCGACGCCAAGGCGAGCTACTCCAACTACGGCTCGGCCCTGGACATCTTCGCGCCCGGCTCCTCCATCACGGCCGGCTGGCACACCAGTGACACCGCCACCAACACCATCTCCGGCACCTCGATGGCGACGCCGCACGTGGCGGGCGCCGCGGCGGTCTACCTGGCGGGCCACACCTCCTCCACCCCGGCCCAGGTCGCCTCGGCCCTGGTCGGCGGCGCGGTCACCGGCAAGGTGACGAGCGCGGGTTCGGGTTCGCCGAACCGGCTGCTGCAGCTCGTCCCGTAAGCACGAACATCTGAACGGCCGTTCCCCGGCAGGCCTGACGCGCCTGTCGGGGAACGGCCGTTTATGTGACGGGAACCTTTCAACTTCCGCCCCACAAAACACCTCCCGCAACGACCAAACCAACAAAAACGTGAGGGGCCGTTCCAGGTCTTGCCATACGGGTTCAATCGTCAATACCGTCATACATCTCACCCGCATCGGTCCGTCAGTACGCGGCTCTAGGGGAGGGCTCAAGACCGCGACGTACCGGCGCGGGGCGCGGTAGGGGGGTGCCGTGCTCGGTGACCGCAACTGTCTCCGGGCCGTGCCGCGCGGTCGGCTGCCGTTTTCCGGGCCGGCCAGCTTTGCCAGCTCACCCGGCGTGCCGAAGGTCCATCTCGGCGTGCCCCGGGTGAGAACCCCCCTTTCGAACCGGACTGGATCCGGACTGCCCTGGGGGGGCGGTCCACCGGACGAGAGGGCCCCGACTCATGAGCTCAGTTCTGCAGCCGGCCGTGACGGACGAGCATCCGCCGACCGCAGCGAAGTACCGGCCCGTCTCCTCTCACCTGGCGATAGCGCCGCCGGTGAGCGTGGTCATCCCGGCCATGAACGAGGCGGAGAACCTTCCGTACGTCTTCAAGACCCTGCCCGACTGGATCCACGAAGTGGTCCTGGTCGACGGCAACTCCACCGACGACACCGTCCGGGTGGCCCGCGAGCTGTGGCCCGAGGTCAAGGTCGTCGAGCAGCGCGGCAAGGGCAAGGGCGACGCCCTGATCACCGGCTTCCAGGCCTGCACCGGCGACATCATCGTGATGGTCGACGCGGACGGCTCGGCCGACGGCAACGAGATCGTGTCGTACGTCTCCGCGCTGGTCTCCGGCGCGGACTTCGCCAAGGGCTCCCGCTTCGCCAACGGCGGCGGCACCGACGACATGACCTTCATCCGCAAGCT
Organism: Streptomyces olindensis; assembly: GCF_040645895.1. Classification (NCBI taxonomy): domain Bacteria; kingdom Bacillati; phylum Actinomycetota; class Actinomycetes; order Kitasatosporales; family Streptomycetaceae; genus Streptomyces; species Streptomyces olindensis. The sequence continues at coordinate 65,622 of NZ_JBEYZD010000038.1, forward strand.
GGGCAACTGGGCGCTGTGCACGGTCGTCAACCGCAAGTTCGGCGCCCGCTACACCGACCTGTGCTACGGCTACAACGCCTTCTGGCGGCACTGCCTCGACAAGATCGACCTCGACTGCACCGGCTTCGAGGTCGAGACGCTGATGAACATCAGGGTCGTCAAGGCCGGGCTCAAGGTGCAGGAGATCCCGAGCCACGAGTACCTGCGCATCCACGGCACGAGCAACCTGCGGGCCGTGCGGGACGGGCTGCGCGTGCTGAAGGTGATCCTCCAGGAGCGCTCCAACCGCCGTGCGCTGCGCCGCCGTTCGGACCGGTCGCCGATGCTCGACGCCGTCCGGGGAGAGGTGCGTTGAGCGGTCCCGACGTCTCCGTCGTGATCTGCGCCTACACCGAGGACCGCTGGGAGGACATCCTCGCGGCGGTCTCCTCGGTACGGGCGCAGTCCCGGCCGGCCCTGGAGACGCTGCTGGTCGTCGACCACAACCAGACCCTCCTGGACCGCCTCGGCAAGGAGTACAAGGAAGCCGGCGACGTGCGGGTGCTCGCCAACGCGGGCCCCCGCGGCCTGTCCGCCGGCCGCAACACCGGCATCGCCGCCGCGCGCGGCGAGGTCGTGGCGTTCCTCGACGACGACGCCGTGGCCGAGCGCGACTGGCTGCGGCACTTCGCCGAGGCGTACGAGGACCCGCGGGTGCTGGCGGTCGGCGGGCGCACGGTGCCGGTGTGGGCGTCGGGGCGGCGCCCGGACTGGTTCCCGGAGGAGTTCGACTGGGTGGTGGGCTGCACCTACCGGGGCCTGCCGCGCGGCCGGGTCCGGGTGCGCAACGTGCTGGGCGGCAACGCCTCGTTCCGGCGCAGCGCCTTCGACGCGGCGGGCGGCTTCGCCACCGGCATCGGCCGGGACGGCGACAAACGCCCGCTGGGCTGCGAGGAGACGGAGCTGTGCATCCGCCTCAGCCGCGCCCGGCCCGACGCGGTGCTCTTGATCGACGACCGGGCGGTGATCCACCACCGGGTGCCCGAGGTCCGCGAGCACTTCCGGTACTTCCGCACGCGGGCGTACGCCGAGGGCCTGTCCAAGGCCCTGGTGGCCCGGAGCGTCGGCGCGGACAAGGGCCTGGAGTCCGAGCGCCGGTACGCGACCCGGGTGCTGCCGGCCGGGGTGGCCCGGGGGCTGCGGGACGCCCTGCTGGCCCGGCCCGGGGGCGCGGGGCGGGCCGGCGCGATCGTGGCCGGGGTGCTGACGGCGGCGGGCGGGTACGTCGTCGGCAGCGTCCGGGCCCGCCGGGGCGGCACCACCTTCCAGGTGCCCGCGGTCGAGGAGGCGGCCCGTGAGTGACGTACGCGTACCGATCCTGATGTACCACGCGGTCGCCACCGACCCGAACGAGGCGACCCGGGCCCTGTCCGTGACCCCGGAGGCGTTCGCCGAGCAGATGGCGGTGCTCGCCGACCGGGGCCTCACCCCGCTCACCACGGCCGACCTCGCGGCCCGCTGGCGCTCCGGCCGCCCGCTGCCCGACCGGCCGGTCCTCGTCACCTTCGACGACGGCTACGAGGGCGTGCACCGGCACGCCCTGCCCGCCCTCGCCAAGCACGGCTTCCCGGCCACCCTGTTCGTCTCGACCGGGTGGCTGAGGGGGCCGTACGACACCGGGGGCGGCCTGGACACCATGCTCGACTGGGACCAGGTCCGCGACCTCGCGGCGGCCGGTGTCGAGATCGGCGGGCACAGCCACAGCCACCCGCAGCTCGACCAGATCTCCGAGGCCACCCTGCGGTTCGAGCTGATCCACTGCAAGGAGATCGTCGCCGACCAACTGGGCACCGCACCGGCCTCGTTCGCCTACCCGTACGGCTACTCCAGCCGCCGGGTCCGGCATGCGGTGCGCGAGACGGGGTACGCCCAGGCCCTCGCCGTCGGCAACGGCCTGGCGCGCCGCGCGCAGGGGCCGTACGCCCTGCGGCGCGTGACGGTGCGCCGCAGTACGAGCATCGACGAGTTCGAGCGGGTGATCGAGGGCCGGGCGATCACCCGTACGTTCGCCAAGGACCGTGCCCTGACCAAGGGGTACGCCGTGGTCCGCAGGGCACGCCGAGCGGGCCGGCTGGTGTCCCGCCCCGGCGGCTGAACCACACCCGGGAACACGCCGCGTGCGCCGGGAAACCGGGTGCACGCGGCGCCCTCGTGCCGGATCATGGCGGCATGTCTGGGAACCCGCACGAGACGCTGCCGATCCGGCTCACCGTCGACGACTCCGACTCCCCGTCCGACGTCGTCGACGCGCTGTTCCTCGGCCGCTTCGCGACGGGCGAGCAGCCGTACTCCCACGCGGCGAACATCGACCGCGTCCGGTCCGGGGCGACGCTGATGCCGCCCGGCGCCCGCGTGCTGCGCGTCGCCCGGGACGACGACCGCAGCGCCACCCTCGCGGAGGGCGACGGCTGGACGCTGCTGGTCTCGCGCTGGAACCGGGGCGCCGACGTGACGGTGACGGCGACCAGCGCGGAGCTGGCGAAGAAGGTCCTCGACCAGGCCACGGACGGCGCGGCGGACGAGCCCGAACCGCAGCCGGAGAACGTCACGATGGGCTTCTGGTACGTCTCCCCGCGCCGCGGCCCGCACCGCACCACCCGCCAGATCGCGGCGGGCACCTGGGACGAGGTGCGGCCCAACTACACGGCCCCGGTGGCGGACGCCATGGACCGCCTGATGAAGACGACCCCGGAGGACATCGCGGGCCGCCTCCTGCTACTGCACGGCCCGCCGGGCACCGGCAAGACCTCGGCGCTGCGGACCCTGGCCCGCTCCTGGCGCGACTGGTGCCAGGTGGACTGCGTGCTGGACCCCGAGCGGCTCTTCTCCGATGTCGGCTACCTCATGGACATCGCCATCGGTGAGGAGGACGCGGCGGGCAAGGGCCGCTGGCGCCTGCTGCTCCTGGAGGACTGCGACGAACTGATCCGCGGGGAGGCCAAGCACACGGCGGGCCAGGCGCTGTCGCGGCTGCTGAACCTGACGGACGGACTGCTCGGCCAGGGCCGCAACGTCCTGGTCGGCGTCACCACCAACGAGGACCTGGAGCGTCTGCACCCGGCCGTCGTCCGCCCCGGCCGCTGCCTCGCCCGCATCGAGGTGGGCCCGCTGACCCGCCGCGAGGCGGTGGGCTGGCTCGGCACGGAGGACGGCATCGGACGCGAGGGCGCCACCCTGGCCGAGCTGTACGCGCTGCGCCGGGGCACGTCCCCGACGGCCCTGCCGGAGCCGCGTGCGGGTGCGGACGCGGGGCTGTACCTGTAGCCCGGTCCCGCACAACCGCCTCTCACCTCCCCATTACCCAGGCGTGCCAGGGTGGGCGCGGCGGCGGCACCACGCTCCGCCGGGACGAAGGAGGGCTCTGATGGCACACACGGCACCCACCGTGTTCGGCGAACCCACCCACCGCCTCGCGCGGTGGGTCCTGCCCGTCGTCCTCGGTGTCGTCTACGGCAACTGGGTCGCGGTGAACCGGCGTCACGGCGGTCCCATCACCGGGCCGGACCTGGCGTGGGGCGTGTGGAGCGCGCTGGCCTTCACGGCCGTCTGCGTCGCCGTCGTCCAGGTGACCCGGCGCCTGCGGCGCGAGCTGCACGCCCTGCACGCCCTGATCCGGGCCGTCTTCGCCGGCGTCGCGCTGGGCTTCCTCTACAGCCAGACCGGCGACGACGTCCGCCCGGTGGTCATCACGTCGGTGCTGGTCACGGCGGCCGTCTTCCTGCTGCTGTTCTACCGCTTCCACACACGCGCCGACGCGTAGCGTCCCGGACGCCCCGGTCGCCACCGCCCCCTCCCGGGGCGTCCGGTGCTTTGATGGAGGTATGACCCTGTTCGTCGGTACGTCCGGGTGGCAGTACAAGGACTGGCGGGACGTCCTGTACCCGTCCGGGCTGCCGATGCGGCTCTGGCTGGAGGAGTACGCGGGGCACTTCGCCACCGTCGAGATCAACAACGCCTTCTACCGGCTGCCAGCCCGGGACACCTTCGAGGACTGGCGGGAGCGGGTGCCCGGGGACTTCGTCGTCGCGGTCAAGGCGAGCCGCTATCTGACCCACATCAAGCGGCTGAAGGACCCCGAGGAGCCGGTGCACCGCCTGATGAGCCACGCGGCCGGTCTCGGCGACCGCCTCGGGCCGGTCCTCCTCCAGCTCCCGCCCAACCTGCGCGCCGATCCAGGTCTGCTGGACGCCTGCCTGGCCTGCTTCCCGGCCTCGACCCGGGTCGCGGTCGAGCCGCGTCACGACTCCTGGTGGACCCCGGAGGTCCGCTCAGTCCTGGAGTCCCGGCGCGCCGCCCTGTGCTGGGCGGACGTCCTGGCCCGCCCCGTGACACCGCTGTGGCGCACCACGGACTGGGGCTACGTCCGCTTCCACCAGGGCCGCGCCCACCCCTGGCCCCACTACGGCCGCCGCTCCCTCGCCACCTGGCTCGACCGCATCGCCACGACCTGGACCGGCGGCGAGGACGTCTACGCGTACTTCAACAACGACCCCGGCGGCGCGGCGGTGGCGGACGCGAGGGCGTTCGCACGGGCGGGCAGATCGGCGGGCCTGCGGATCACCCGGACACCGGAGCGCCTGGCTCACACCTGACGGTCCCCACGCGTGCCGCTCACCCCTGCCCTGGCCCGGGAAACGCTCGCCCCTGCCCTGGCCCGGGAACCCTGGCCCGGGAAAACCTCGCCGCTGCCCTGACCCGGGAAACGGCCGACCGACGTCGCCCTACTCCCCGTATGCGGCCCGCAGGGCGTCGCGGACCGCGGACAGTGCGGCGTCCTCGCCCAGCCCGAGCCTCCTGGCCCGCTCCGCATAGGCCTGCGCCGCCGACGCCAGCTCCCGGTCCGCCGCCGCCCCGGCGGCGGCCACGAACGTGCCGTGCCGCCCGCGCGTCTCGATCACGCCGTCCGCCTCCAGCGCCCGGTACGCCTTGGCGACCGTGTTCGCGGCGAGCCCCAGCGACTCGGCCAGCCCCCGCACGGTCGGCAGCCGGTACCCCACCGGCAGCGCACCCGATCGCGCCTGCTCGGAGATCCGCGCCCGCACCTGCTCGTAGGGCGGAGCACTGTCGTCGATGTCGATCTTCAAGGTCACAGGCCGATTGTCCCGCACGGGACGGAAAATGAGAGGCACCCGGCACTCACCCCCACGTAACGTGCGCCTCCATGACCGTGATCGTGCGCGACCTGCGCCCCGATGTCCGAGCCGACGCCGAGGGGTTCTCCACCACCCGCCGCCTCGCCCTGCCCTTCATGCTCTCCACGCCCGAGTCCGTGGTGCACACCCTGACCCACGCCCACCCGGACGCCCACTTCACCCAGCTCGTCGCCGAGGAGGACGGGGAGATCATCGGCACGGCCCAGGTCAGCGTCGCCCACGACAGCCCGGAGCCCGGCCAGGGTTCCGCCAACATCTACGTGCGCCCCGACCGCACGCGCCGCGGCGCCGGTTCGCTGCTGCTGCGCACCGCCGAGGAGCGCCTCGCGGCGCTGGGCGTCACAAAGCTGTACGCCTGGGTGCTGGACGAGCCGGAGAACCGCGCCTTCGCCGAGCGGCACGGCTTCCGGGCCCGCCGGTCCGCCTACTTCCTCCGGCTCGACCTGGCGGCCGGGGCGCTGCCGCCCCGCCAGGACCCGCCGGCCGGCGTCGAGCTGCGCACGGCGGCCGACTTCGCGGACGACCCGCGTCCGCTGTTCGAACTGGACGCGGAAGTGGTGCGGGACGAACCCAGTGACATAGACGTCGAGTTCACCGACTACGAGGCCTGGCTGAAGGAGACCTGGCGGCACCCGCTCCTGAACCTCGGCCTGACCACGGTCGCCGTCGTCGACGGCCGTCCGGCCGCCTTCAGCGTGGCCTACACCGACGGCACCCGTTACGGCACCGCCATGACCGGCACGGCCCGCGCGTTCCGCGGCCGGGGCCTGGCCAAGCTGGCCAAGAACGACTCCCTGCACCGGGCCCGCGCGGCGGGGTATACGGAGGCGTTCACGGGGAACGACACCGGCAACGGACCCATGATCGCCATCAACAAGTGGTTCGGATACGAAGTCTGCGCGACGGAGGTGCGCTATGTCCGCGAACTCGGCTGACCGGCCCGGACAGCTGGATGTCGTCCTGGTCAAGGCGGGCCGCACGAAGATCCGTTACAGCAGTGAGCTCCTGGCGGACGACGGCACGCGCATCGCGGTCCGCGCCCCCTGGGCGGGCTCGGGAGTCCGCGACTTCGGGTTCGTCCGCTTCGAGCCCGGGGACGTCTTCACCGAGTACTACTGGCGGGACCGCTGGTACGCGGTGAAGGAGGTCCGCTCCGCGACGGGCGCGCTGAAGGGCTGGTACTGCGACATCACGCGCCCGGCGCGGCGCTCCGGCCCGGAGCTGGTCGTCGAGGACCTCGACCTGGACCTGTGGCGCTCCGCGGACGGCACGGACGTACTGCGCCTGGACGAGGACGAGTTCGCCGAGAGCGGCCTCGCCGAGGCGGATCCCGGGGCGGCGCGCGCCGCCCTGGCGGCCCTCGACGAACTGGAGTCACGCGCCCGCGGCGGGGACTTCACCGAGCTCCTTGCCTGACGCCCGGGCCCGCGCCACCACCGCGTACCGCTCGTCCGTCACCTCCTTGCCCCACAGCAGCGGGTCGCCCGACAGCCGCTCCACGCGCACCTGACCGGCGATCGGGGCGAGAAGGCCGACGAGCCGGTCCTCCGGTATGCCGACCGGTGCGGTGCTCCCCCAGACGCCCTCGACCAGGACGAGCCGCCCGCCCGGCCGCAGCAGCCCGTACCAGTGCCCGAGGGCGCGGCCGGGGTCGGGCAGGGCCCACAGGACATGCCGGACGAGCACGGCGTCGAAGCGCCGCTCCCCGACGGGCGGTGCCGCGGCGTCGCCGACGAGGAACACCGCGTCGCGCCCGGCCAGTTTCTCCCGGGCGAGCGTCACCATCGCCGGGGAGAGGTCCACTCCCGTCACCCGGTGCCCCTGCTCGGACGCGAGGAGTGACAGGCTGCCCGTGCCGCAGCCGAGATCGAGGACGTCGCCCGCGCGGCCGGGCAGCCAGCCGCGCAGCCGCCCGGCCCAGGCGCGGCGCACCGCGGGGTCGCGCAGTCCGTGGTCCGGTTCCTCGTCGAAGGAGGCGGCCCGCGCGTCCCAGTCCATGTTCGCCGAGGTCATGCCGTCACTCTGGTTCGTCATGCGCCCAAGAGTGACACCCGCCACTGACACTCGAATCGTGACTGCCGCCACTGACAGACCGGGAGCGATGAGGAACTCTCCCCCGAAAGGTCTACCTCCGTGAGAACGCGGAACCCGGTAGACCCGTAAGGAGGCAGCCATGCGCCGTGTGACCGTGCAGAAGCCCCTGAAGAAGACGGACGTCCGCCGGGCCCGCGAGGAGGCCGACGAGCGTCCCTCCGGGCGCCCGGAGGTCCGCAAGGACATCGCACGCACCTGGTGGCCGGACGCCTGAACGGCCGGTGCCGATCATGAGACGCACGCGTCAGAGCAGCCGCTTGCGGTAGTGGACACGGTCGTAGGGACCGTCCATACGGCGCTCCACCAACTCGTAGCCGTACTTCGGATAGATCTTCTGGTTCTCCCACATCAGCGCGTTCGTGTAGAGCCTGACCTCGGGCAGACCCAGCGCACGCGCGTGTGCGTCCACGAATTCCAGCAGCCGTCGCCCCACTCCCCTGCCGTGCGCGGTGGGGTGGACGGCGATGGTGTCCAGGAAGAGATGGTCCGCGAACGCCTCGACCACGACGAGGCCGACGACGGGCTCGCCCGTCAGGAACACCTTGCCGGCGGCCACGTCGGCCGCGTGGTCCTCCTCCATGGGCTGCGGCACCCGGCCGATGCGCTCGACGTAGGGGCGGAAGGCCGCGTCGATGACGTTCTCGACGACCGGTACGTCGGCGGCGCCGGCCGGCCGGATCTCCTTGTCTGCCATGCCGCGACGGTACCTACCTGATGCCAGTCTGAGCACTTCCTTAAGCCGGCCATAAGGATCTCCTCCAGCCGCTCTCAGCAGGCGATTTCACGGTTCCGTGGGGCTAGCTTCGGATCACCCCACGGGATCCGGCCCGCTCGGGCCCGACCCTGTCCCAGGAACCGTTTCGAGGAGTTTCCGCATGCCCGCACGCCGCAAGGTAGCCACCGTCGCCGCCCTCGGCACGCTCCCGCTCGCCCTGACCGCGCTGGCCGCCCCGCCGGCGGTCGCGCACGGTTCGATGGGCGACCCGGTCAGCCGGGTCTCGCAGTGCTACGCCGAGGGTCCGGAGAGCCCGAAGTCGGCCGCCTGCAAGGCGGCGGTCGCGGCGGGCGGCACCCAGGCCCTCTACGACTGGAACGGCGTCCGCATCGGGGACGCGGGCGGACGTCACCGGCAACTCGTCCCGGACGGCAAGCTGTGCAGCGCGGGCAACGAGCAGTTCAAGGGCCTCGACCTCGCCCGCGCCGACTGGCCCGCGACCGCCGTCAAGAGCGGTGCACACACCTTCAAGTACCGCGTGACGGCCCCTCACAAGGGCACCTTCACGGTGTACGTCACCAAGCCCGGCTACGACCCGGCCAAGCCGCTCGCCTGGGACGACCTGGACCTGGCGAACCCGGTGGCCACGGCCACCGACCCGGCCGCCGCGGGCGGTTTCTACACCTTCTCCGGCCGCCTGCCCGAGCGCTCGGGCCGGCACCTGCTGTACGCGGTCTGGCAGCGGTCGGACAGCCCGGAGGCGTTCTACTCCTGCTCGGACGTCAGCTTCGGCGGCGGTGCGACAGGCGGGGACGGCGAGGAGGCCGGCGGCGGTGCCGCTCCGGCCCCGTCCGCCTCCGCTCCCACCGAGGAGCAGATCGAGCAGGGCAACGACAAGTCGACGATCGAGCACGGCGGGCACGGCGACGACGACCCCAGCACCTCGGCGCGGCCTGCCGCGGCCCCCGAGGACACCGCCCCCGACCAGCCGAAGGAGGCCGCCGCCGCTGCCAACCGGCCGAAGGCGGCGGGTGCCACCGGGAACCTCGCCGAGACCGGCGGTGACGGGAGCACCCCGTACGTCGCGATCGGCGGCGCGGCCGCGCTGGCCCTCGGCGCGTCGGCCCTGTTCCTGTCGGCCCGGCGCCGGGCGGTGAGCGGCGGGCGGCACGGCCGCTGACCCACGCCACCTCCCCCGACTCGGGGCCTGTCCGGCGGCTCAGGCCGGACAGGCCCCGAAACGTTTCTCTGACACGTGTCAACCAAAACGACACGTGTCAGTCGAACGCCGAAGCACAGGTGGTGGGCGTCGCCCGGGCCGGATCGAGCGCGTTGGCCACCTCGTGGAAGGCGATCCGGTCCAGCAGCCCGACGGCCACGTGCTCCGACAGGTCGACGGGGCACAGGTCCTGGAGCAGGACGTTGCGCACGTCCGGCCCGCTCAGGTACTGGCTGCGCCACGGGGTGACGACCTCGTCGTACTTGGTGGCGATGACGGTGTAGCGCACGCCGGGCACGGTGTCGCCGCCGGCGTTGAGCTTCTTCAGGAAGTCCGAGCCGACGACCTGGTCGGCGAGGGCGGGCGTGTTCTCCGACAGCAGGCCGGCGGCGCCCGGGAAGTAGGGCAACAGGCGGGTGAAGCCGTTGAGGTCGGTGCCGTGGTTGCTGGGCGCGATGCCGACCAGGGCGTTCACCTTGGCGGCTCCGCCGAGGAACCGCAGGTACCAGCGGGGCATCATGCCGCCCTGCGAGTGTCCGACGAGGTCGGTCTCGGCGGCGCCGGTGGCGGCGAGCACCTTGTCGACGAAGTCCCTCAGCTGTGCGGCGGACTTCTCGACGGGGCCGAGGCCGTGGAAGAAGGGGACGCCTTCCAACTGGCCGTAGTCGAGGGAGAAGACGCAGTAGCCGCGGACCTTGAGGTAGGGGGCGAGGCCCAGCCAGTTGTCGACGGAGTTCCCGAGGGTGCCGTGGACCAGGACGACGGGGCGGGGGTGGGCGGCGGAGGGCTTGCAGGAGTAGTCGTTCCAGCCGGAGCTCGAAGCGCCGGACGCCTGGGCGGTGGTGGCGGGGACGGTGACGGCCGCAGCGGTCAGCAGCAGCGCGGCCAGGGGTCTGAGCGCTCGTTTCCAGGGCAGCATCGGGTGATCTCCTTGCGGCTCAAGGGGGTGCGACGGCACGAAGCCCTGTGATCCGGATCACGAGGATGCTGTTCACTCGTCAAGTTACGAGCGAGTAGTCAAACTGGGAAGTTACGCGTCAGTAAAAACTTCCAGCGGTAACCGCCGCCGCCGTATCCCCTGACGCCCCCTCACCAGGCAGGCCGCAGCGGCCCGCTGGGCGCGATCCGCAGCAACTGCTCACCCAGCACACGCATTTCCCGCTCCCCCAGCAGGTCCCCCCATTCCCGCACGGCCTCCGCGGCCGCCTCCTCGGCCGCCCGTGTGCAGTCCCACCCCCGCCCGGTCAGCACGACCAGCCGCGCGCGGGCGTCGTCGGGATGCGGCCGCCGCTCGGCGTACCCCTTGCGGACCATCTCGTCGACGAGCTGACTGGCGGCCTGCTTGGTCACCCCGAGGTGGGCGGCCAGGTCGGTGACCGTCGCGCCGTCCGGCGCGAGCCGGGCGAAGGCGAAGCCGTGCGCGGGGCGCAGCCCCTCGAAACCACGCGCGACCACGCCCTCGTGGATGCGCTGCGTGAGTCCGCCGGCGGCGGCGAGCAGGGCGGCGGACAGGGCCATGGCCTCGGAGTTGTGCACGCATGCATTGAAACACCCTTGACGCGAAGGTCAAGCGGCTTGACCATATAGTCAAGCTGCTTGACTATATGGAGGCCGTCATGCCCGTCGTCCGCTCGTCCGAAGCCGTCACTCACGAGATCCACGGCGCCCGCTTCGTCTCGTACGCCACGCCCCGCAGCGGCAGCGAGGAGCTGTGCGCCTGGCGCGGTGAGATCCCCGCCGGGCTCAAGGCGCCGGCGCACACCGTCAGCCGGGAGGAGATCTTCCACCTGCTCGACGGCGAGCTGCTGATCACCCTCGACGGCCGCACCGAACGGATCGCGGCGGGCGACACCGTGATCATCAACCCCGGTGCCACCCTGACCGTCGAGAACCCCAGCGACCGGACCGCGTACTCCTGGGTGACCACCTCGATCGGCCTGGAGGCACGACTGACGGACGGCACCCGCGTCGTGCCGCCCTGGGCCAACTGAGGTCAGGTGGAGGGATCTAGGCCGCCAGGCCCCCTAGTCCCCCGGGCATCACCGCCCGGGGCCCGAACTTCGCCCGCGCGCGGTCCGCGACCTCCTCGATGCGGCGGACCTTCTCGTCCACGGGGTCGAAGGTCAGCTGGTGGGAGGCCTGGTCGGCGGGGTCGAGCCCTTCGGCGCGCAGGGCGATCGCGCGGACCCGGGCGCGCTGCAGCCCGAGCGCCTCGTACATGCCGTAGGCGGTCCTGGTCAGCGCCGGGGAGTGCGCGGTCGGTTCGGTCAGGGTGCGGCTGCGGGTCGTGGCGGACCGGTCGGCGTAGCGCACGGTGAGGGTGAGCGTGCGGCAGACCTTCTCCAGGGCGCGCAGCCGGGCGCCGATCTCCTCGGCGGCCGAGAGCAGTGCCCGGCGATGCCGGTCGGGGTCCAGTTCGTCGCGTTCGAAGGGGCGTTCCGCGGCGAGGGACCGCGAGACGGCGTTCGGCACGACCCGGCCGCGGTCGACACCGTTCGCCTTCTCGCGCAGTTCGCGGCCGGCCTTCGCGCCGATCAGCCGCTGCAGCGTGGACAGCGGTGCGGCGGCGACCAGGCCGAGGGTGTCGAGGCCGTACTCGCCCAGCGTCCGGGCGGTCGCGGCGCCCACGCCGGGCAGTGCGGCGACGGGCTTGTCCGCGAGGAACTCCGCGATGGCGTCCCGCTCCTCGGGCACCGCGCAGGTCACCCCGGGCACGGCGTCGCGCAGCGCCACGCGCGCCAGCATCGGCCCGGGCCCGGCGCCGATCAGGCAGTCGACGCCGTACAGCGCGAGCGACCGGACCCGGATCACCGAGGCCAGTTCGACGGCGTCCCGCCCGAAGTACCGCTCGGCGCCCCGCAGGTCGGCCAGCGCCCCGTCGGGCGGCAGGGCCTGGACGACGGGTGTGAACTCCTCCAGCATCCCGAGCAGTCGGGGCAGGTCGGCCTCGCGGGCCGGCGGCAGCTGGAAACGTACGCAGAGGATGGTCATCCCGCACTCCCCGGACTCTGGTGCCACAACTTCCTTCCCACCGCGGGCCCTTCGCCCGCGGGGCGCAGATCGGCCCAGGGGTGCATCTCGTACCCCGTGGGCATGCGGATCCTCCGCTGTTCCATCGGGTCCCGGGCCGCGGAGCCCGCCGGCGCGGGCGCTCCCTCGGAGCCGGCGAGCCGGCGGCGGGCAGCTCCCTCGCCGTCGTCACCGGCATCACCGGTCCCGGCACCGGCCAACCGGGCCGCGACGCCCTCCAGCCCCTCCTCCCGGCGCACCTCCAGCAGGTCCGCGAGGTTCCAGGCGGCGGACCCGACCACGCTGAGGCTGCGCGGGCCGCGCCGCTGCACCACCCCGCGCACCAGCAGCAGCCAGGAGTGGAAGACGGTGTGGGCGCAGGCGTCGTGGGAGTCGTCGAAGAAGGCGAGGTCGACCAGGCCCGTGCCGTCGTCCAGGGTGGAGAAGATGACTCGCTTGCCGGACCGGATCGGCGGCGTCTGGGTGGCCGCCTTGGCGCCCGCGACCAGCACCGTCTCCCCGTGCCGGGCCTCGCGCAGCCGCCGCGCCGAGACCACGCCCAGTTCGTCGAGGAACTGCCGGTGGTCGTCCATCAGGTTGCGCGAGGCGTCCATGGACAGCACGCCCAGCTCGGCACTGAGCCGCTCCGCGGAGGTGAGGTCGGGCAGCCCGGCCGGGGCCGTCTTCCGCCCGCCGGCCAACGGCAACTGGCCACCGCCCGCGCCCCGCGCGCCCCGGTGCAGCTCGGTCAGATGCAGTTGCAGGTCACGGCGGTTGGCGCCGAACGCGTCCAGCGCTCCCACCTGCGCGAGCCGCTGGGCCAGCGGACGGCTGGGCCGGCCCCGCTCCCAGAAGTCGACCAGCGAGGCGTACGGCTGCCCCTCGGCGATCCGCGCCGCCTCGGCCTCGCTGATGCCGTGCACATCGGAGAGCGCCAGCCGCAGCCCCCATTTACCGGACACCAGTTCGATGCGGTGTGCGACCCCCGACTTGTTCACGTCCAACGGCAGCACGGGCACCCCGCGCCGCCGCGCGTCCGCCAGCAGCAGCCGCTTCGGGTACATGCCGGGATCGTGGGTGAGCAGCCCCGCGTAGAAGGCGGCGGGGTGATGCGCCTTCAGCCACGCCGACTGGTACGTCGGCACGGCGAAGGCGACCGCGTGCGCCTTGCAGAAGCCGTACGACCCGAAGGCCTCGACGATCTCCCAGGTCCGCTGAATCGTTTCCGCGTCATAGCCGTTCGCCGCCGCGTGCTGCGCGAACCACACCTTGATCCGCCCCTGCGACTCCGGGTCGGACAGCCCGCGCCGCACCCGGTCGGCCTCACCACGCCCGCAGCCGGTCATGATGTCGACGATGTCGATGATCTGCTCGTGGAAGACGACGACCCCGTACGTCTCCTTCAGCGGACCTTCGAGATCCGGGTGCGGGTAGCGGATCGGCGCCCGCCCGTGCCGGGCCTCGATGAACGGCCGCACCATGTCGGCGGCGACGGGTCCGGGCCGGAACAGCGAGATGTCGACGACGAGATCGTGGAAGTCGGCCGGCTGGAGCCGCCCGACCAGGTCCCGCTGTCCGGGCGACTCGATCTGGAAGCAGCCGAGCGTCTCGGTGGACCGGATCAGCCGGTACGTCTGCGGATCCCCCGGGGGCAGGGCGTCCACATCGACCTTCTCCCCCGTGACCCGCCGCACTTCCTCCACCGCGTGCGCCATGGCCGACTGCATCCGCACCCCGAGCACGTCGAGCTTCAGCAGCCCGAGGTCCTCGACGTCGTCCTTGTCGAACTGCGACATCGGAAAGCCCTCACCGCTGGTCGGCATGACCGGCGTGCGCGCGAGCAGGGAGGCGTCGGACAGCAGCACCCCGCACGGATGCATGGCCACCCCGCGCGGCAGGGCGTCAAGACCCTCGACCAGCTCCCACAGCTTCCCGTACTTCTCCTTCTCCCCCGCCAGGCCGCGCAGTTCGGGCAGTTCCTCCAGCGCGGCACGGGCGTCCCGCGCCCGGATGTGCGGGAAGGACTTGGCGATGCGGTCGATGTCGGCCGGATCCATGGACAGGGCGGCCCCCACGTCCCGGATCGCGTGCCGCACGCGGTACGTCTCCGGCATCGCGACCGTCGCGACCCGCTCGGTGCCGAACCGGTCGATGATCGCGCGGTAGACCTCCAGCCGGCGCGCGGACTCCACGTCGATGTCGATGTCGGGCAGCACGACCCGCTCCTTCGACAGGAACCGCTCCATCAGCAGCCGGTGCTCGATCGGATCGGCGTGCGCGATCCCGAGCAGATGGTTGACGAGCGACCCGGCGCCGGACCCCCGGGCGGCGACCCGGATGCCCATCTTCCGGACGTCGTCCACCACTTGGGCGACGGTCAGGAAGTAGGAGGCGAACCCGTGGTGGGCGATGATGTCCAGCTCGTGGTGCATCCGCTCCCAGTACTCCCGCCGCCGGTCGTACCCGCGCAGCACCATTCCCGCGACCGCCCGTGAGGCCAGCGTCCGCTGGGCGGTACGGCGCCCGGCACCGACCAGGTGCGGCTCGGGGAAGTGGACGGTCCCGATCCCGAGATCGTCCTCGGGGTCGACCAGGCACTCGGCGGCCGTGGCCTCGGTCTGCTCCACCAGCCGGTGAGCGGTGTCCCGCCGGAACCCCGCGGCCTCCACGATCCGCTCGGCGGCACGCACCATGGCCCCCGGGTCCTTGAGCCAGGCCTCCCCGGAGTCCAGCTCCTTGGCCGGGTCGATGGGCACCAGGCGCCGGGCGGCGTCCAGCACGTCGGCGACCGGCCCCAGCCCCGGGTCGGCGTACCGCACGGCGTTGGTGAGCACGGGCCGGATCCGCTGTTCGGCGGCGAACCCGACGGTACGGGCGGCCAGCCGCAGCGACCCGGGTCCGGTGCCTTTCCTGCCGTGCCAGACGGCCTCCAGCCGCAGGTCGTCGCCGTAGACCTCCCGCCAGGGCACGAGCAGCCGCGCCGCCCGGTCGGGGCGCCCCGCGGCCAGGGCGCGCCCGACGTCCGAGTCCGGCCCGAGCAGCACGGTCAGCCCCTCGGCACGGTGCCGGTCCCACGGCAGCAGGGGCGTCCCGTCCCCCTCATGGGCGGCCGAGACGAGCCGGCACAGCTCTCCCCACCCCCGGGCCCCGTCCCGGGCGAGGAAGATCACACGGGGAGCCGACTCGTCGACGAAGGCGCCGCCGCGCACCGGGGTCCGGCGCCGCCCCTGCCGCCCGGCCGCGCCCGGGGGCTCCGCTCCCGCCACCGCCAGATCCGCGCCGAACAGCGGACGGACCCCCGCCTTCCCGCAGGCCTTGGCGAACCGCACGGCACCGGCCAGCGTGTCGCGGTCGGTGAGAGCCAGGGCGTCCATGCCCCGTTCGGAGGCACGTTCGGCCAGCCGCTCCGGGTGCGAGGCTCCATGGCGCAACGAGAACCCGGAGACGGTGTGCAGATGCGTGAACCCCGGCACACGCACCTCCCGCACTCGTGAACCACACCGGCTCTCGAACATCTGTTCCCAGCTACCTCACCCCCACCATACCCCCATCCTCGAATGTATGTGCGACATCCGTTCGGCCCCGCCCCACCTGCGGAAACACCGCAAACCCCCCGACCGTGGAGGCATGCCGCACCGCTCGTTCCTCGCCGAGGTGAGAGACGCCGTCACCCCCCGGGCCACCCTGCTCGTCCTCGGTGTGATCGCGCTCCAGCTGCTCTTCATCGCCTCCTACGTAGGAGCACTGCACGACCCGAAGCCCAAGGACGTGCCCTTCGGCCTGGTCGCCCCACGGGACGCCGCCGCCCAGGCCGTGACCCGGCTGGAACGCCTCCCGGGCTCCCCCCTGGACCCCCGTGTCCTGCCGGACGAGGCCACGGCCCGGGAACAGATCGAGCACCGCGACATCGACGCCGCCCTGATCGTCGATCCCGCCGGCACCACCGACACCCTCCTGGTCGCCTCCGGCGGCGGCAGGGTCCTGTCCACCACCCTGACGAGCCTCGTCACCACCCTGGAGAAGTCCGAGCGGCGCACTCTGCGCACGATCGACGTGATCCCGTCCGCGCGCCACGACCCCAACGGCCTCTCGTCCTTCTACCTGGTGATCGGCTGGTGCGTGGGCGGTTACCTGGGCGCCGCGGCCCTGGCCATCAGCGCCGGAGCACAACCCGCCAACCCCTCGCGCGCCGCGATCCGCCTGGCGGTGATGGCCCTGGTCGCGATCACCGGCGGCCTCGGCGGGGCCCTCATCGCCGGCCCGGTCCTGGACGCCCTCCCCGGCGGCACGGCGGCCCTCTGGGGCCTGGGCACCCTGATCATCTTCGCCGTGGGCGCGGCCACCCTCGCCCTGCAGGGCCTCTTCGGCACGATCGGCATCGGCCTGGTCATCCTGCTGGTGGTCGTCCTCGGCAACCCGAGCGCGGGCGGCGCCCTGCCCCCGCCCCTCCTCCCACCCTTCTGGAAGGCGATCGGCCCGGCCCTGCCCCCGGGCGCCGGCACCTGGTCGACCCGCTCGATCGCCTACTTCGACAACCACGCGATGACCGGCCCCCTGCTGGTCCTGGCGGCGTGGGCACTGGCGGGCACGGCCATCACCCTGGCGGCGGCCCGTCGCAGAACGCCGTGACCCGGCGCGAGGACGGCAGAACGCCATGACCGAGGGTGCCCGGCACCCGCGTACGGCGGCCGGGCACCGCGCCCACGCGAAAGCCCCGCCCCCCGTGCGAGGGGCGGGGCTTCACGAACCCGCGAGTCAGCCGATCTCGGTCCCGGTCGCCGACAGCGCCTCCGTCACCGGCTGGAAGAACGTCTCCCCGCCCGAGGTGCAGTCACCGCTGCCACCGGACGTGAGCCCGATCGCCTTGTCACCCGAGAACAGCGAGCCACCGCTGTCCCCCGGCTCCGCGCAGACGTCGGTCTGGATCAGCCCGTTCACGATGTCGCCGTTGCCGTAGTTCACGGTGGCGTCCAGCCCCGTGACCTTCCCGTCGTGCACCTGCGTCGTCGAACCGCTCCGGACGACCGCCATGCCGACGGTCGCCTCCGCGGCGCCCGAGATCTTCTGCGTCGACCCGTCGTACAGGTTCACCTCGCTCGGGTGAGCCACGTCCGCGGTGTACTTGACCAGCCCGTAGTCGTTGTCCGGGAAGCTGGAGTCCGCGTTGGTGCCGATCTCCTTGCCGCCGGAGTCGGACCACGTGGAGATGCCCTCGGTGCAGTGCCCGGCGGTCAGGAAGAACGGCTCGCCGCCCTTGACCACGTTGAAGCCCAGCGAGCAGCGGCCACCGCCACCGGTGATCGCGTCACCACCGGCGATGAAGGGCTTGTACTCCCCCTTCGTCCGCTTGAGTTCGGCCTTCGCCCCGAGCCCGTCGACGACCTTCGTCAGCGTCGTCCACTCGGCCTTGGAGACCGTGCGGTCGGCGGTCACGACGACCTTGTTCGTCGTCGGGTCGGTCACCCAGGAGGTGCCCGGGATCGTCGCGTCCTGCTTCAGCGTGCTGCGGGCGCTCTTGAGTTCGGCGAGGGAGTTCGCCACGACTCTCGCCTTGGCCCCGGCCTTCTCGACGGCCTGCGCGGCGGCCTCGTCGAGCACGTTCACCACGAGGCTCTTGCTCTTCGTGTCGTAGTACGTCCCCGCCGCGTCGGCGCCCAGGTCCTTGGCCAGCGTCGAGGCGAGCTTTCCGGCCGCCGCGACCGACAGCGTCCGGGGCGCGGACGCCTCCGGGGTCTCGCTGGCGTTCGCGGTCTGGAACGTCACTCCCGCGGCGACCAGTGCGGCGATGCCCGCACCTGCCACGGCTGCACGCCGCTTGGGTATGCGTCGGTGCTTCAACTCACGTCCTCCTGTGGGGGGTCGGCCCGAGAGGTTGTGGGGACCTCGCGAACCGGAAGGCTTGGTTGACGAGCGCCCACTATTCCGACGACAACGGGGAGCACACAAGGGTGAGTTCGAGACGCGCGTAGACAGCGCTCCGCACGCCCCCTCATTTTGACCGTCCATGGTCAAACCGGACCCGGACAACTCCCGTTCGCAGTGCAAACATTACGCGTGAGTAATATGTGCGCACTCTGTGAGGTCTATGGATGGCTGGATTTCGCCCCCTGGTGTCCCCTGCCGCCCCCTGCCGCAGAGCGAAAAAAGCCCCCGCGCGCCGAAGCGCACGGGGGCACAGGTGCTGCGAACTGCGAGCCGAACCGGCCTAGTAGACGCTGACGCCGTAAGCGCTCAGGGCCTCGGTGACCGGCTGGAAGAACGTCGTACCGCCGGAGGAGCAGTTGCCGCTGCCGCCGGAGGTCAGACCGTACGCGGTGCCGTTGCTGCCGTAGAGCGGGCCGCCGGAGTCGCCCGGCTCGGCGCAGACGGTGGTCTGGATCAGGCCGGAGACGATGTCGCCGCCGCCGTAGTTGACCGTGGCGTTGAGGGCGGTGACGCGGCCGCTGTGCGTACCGGTCGTGGAGCCGTCACGGATGACGGTGGTGCCCACGCTGGGCGTGGCCGCGCGCGTGATGTCCACGCCGTTCGCGGTGCCGGGCCGGCTGACGGAGCCGCTGTAGCGGACGATGCCGTAGTCGTTGCCCGGGAAGCTGGAGCCCGTGGTCGAGCCGATGACCGTGGTCCGGCCGGAGTTGGAGTACCAGGTGCCCGCGCCATCGGTGCAGTGGCCGGCGGTCAGGAAGAACTGGGTGCCGCTGCTGTTCTGGACGTTGAAGCCGAGGGAGCAGCGCCAGCTACTCGCATAGATGGCGTCGCCGCCCTGGATCAGCTTGTTGAACTTGCCGGGGGTGCGCTTGATCGTGAGCGCGTCGGCGTTGGCGCCGGCCTGCTGCTTGATCTTCGCGATCTCGGCCTGGGAGACCGTGCTGTCGACGGTGACGAGCACGCGGTTGGTCTTGCTGTCGACGGCCCAGGCGGTGCCCGGGATGTCGGCCTTCAATATGGAGCCGCTGGCGCTCTTGAGCTCGGCGGCGCTGAAGGCGGTGGGCGTGTCGGACGCGTTCGCGCTGGGGATCGCGATCGCTGCGGCGGCCACGAGACCGGTGGAAACGGCGATCAGCCGGGTCCGTCTCGAAATGCCGCTGCGGGGGGTGGTGCGCTTGATCCTCACTTTTCGTTCCTCCACAAAGGAAGTCGGGGGCCCTCGTGGGGTTGTGGGCCCGTGAGGCGCAGCCTGGGGCCGGCCGTCCGGATTCCGAACACGCCGTGCCCCTGACAAGCGCTGGAGGGAGTATTCGGCCGAACGGACGGTCGGCGCAAGGGGGCCTTTCGGCCGTCGCCCCTTGAACGATCCGTGGATGTCCGGAAGTCGACCGTCCGGATAGCCGGGGCCGGAGCTCCCCCCGGAGGGCCTGACCTCGCCTTCAGCAGCTGCAGCCGCAGTCGCAGCCGTCGCAGCCACAGTCGTCACAGCAGTTGCCGCAGCACTCGCAGCAACTGCAGCAGTCCCCGCATCCACTGCAGTCGCAGTTGCCGCACTGCCCTTCCTTGCGCTCGCCCGTCCACGGGTCGTGATAGGTGCCGCAGCACATCTGACACGTACAGGCGAGCCCGAGCCACACCGCGCACCCGGCGAGCATCCCGCGCCGGTTGCCGCGCGGCGGCTCGGGCGGCAGCGGGGCGCCGGGCCCGCCCGGGGCACCGGTGCCGGGCGGCGCGTAGGGGCCGGCCGCGTGAGGGCCGGCGGTGCGGGGGCCGGCGGTGTGGGGGCCGGGGGTGTGGGCGCAGCCCGTCGTGCCGAAGGCGCGGTCGACGGAGGTGCGCAGCTCGTGCGCGAGGAGCCGGTGGACGAGCCGCCCGTCGGTGAACTCCGCCTCCCGCAACGCCAGCCGGACGCCGTGCACCGCGTCGTCGGCGAGCCGCCGGACCTCCGCCAGTGGAGTACCGGTCGCGGCGATCGGGTTCCAGGCGCCTGACGCGGCGTCAGCCCGCAGGTCCTCCACGGCGTCCAGGAGATGGGCCAGCCGTCCGAAGAGGCGTCCGGCCTCGGCGAGCGGCGCGGCGTTGCCCGGCCGGCCGGCGAGGACGGCCGTGTGGGCGAAGGCCGCGGCCGTCGCGGTCTCGGTCGGCTCGGTGACCGCCAGGATCGGCGTCCCGGGCCCGGCCAGCGCCTCGACGCCGGTCTGCCGGCCCACGGCGTCGACCAGGAGGGCGGTGTCGAACCCCACGGCGGTGCCGGTACGGGCGCCGGCCGCGTCCCAGCTCGCGGCGACCCGGCGAGCGGCGCGCGCCACGGGCCGGCGGGCCAACAGCCCGTCGCCGTCGGCGACGTGGTCGCGCACCTTCGCCGAGGCCAGCACCAGGGATACGGCCGCCGCCAGCCGGGCCCCCTCGCCGTGCGCGACGGAGGCGGTGCGCATGCCGCGCAACGGGCACGGACCGGCCGTACGCCGCCCCGCCGCACCGGGATCCGCCTGAGCCTCCGTCAAAACTGATATGAGGAGCCCGTCATAGTTCGTCACCATTCGAGCGAACTGTCCGTGATCGCCACGCAGTGCGAGGCACAGCCCGCACAAATGCGCCATCCACTGGCCGGTGAGCTTCTCACCGAGACGGTGCCTGCAGGGCCTGACGATTCCGAACACGGCGCTCCCCCGAGCTTCGTAACGACGCTGAGCTGCGGCATCGTACCGACCCGGGCATTCACCCGTACGCCCCGCCCGTCACCCGTACGCCGAGAAGAATCGTATTTCACTCACAGTCAGCAGCCGTTTGGGAAACGACCCTTGGGACACACGGACTCTCGACGGATTCGCTGTGCACCAGTACCGTCACAAACCCCCCGCGCGGCGTCTATCCACTTGGCGCGCCATCCGCATCATGGACGACCATAGGGGTGCGGAAAGCAGAAAGACCGCTGTGAGAGGAGGCGTCCATGGGATCGGTACGCAAGGCAAGTGCCTGGCTTGGCCTCGTCGACGACAACGAAGACGAGCGTTACTACGACGACGACTACTCCGACGGGACCGAGCCCGGGGAGGCCTGGGTCACCGATCCGCGCGTCAAGGTGGCCTCGGACGTCGCCGAGGAGAAGGGCCGCCGCATCGGCACGGTGACCCCGGACAGCTTCCGGGACGCCCGCGCCATCGGCGAGCTGTTCCGCGAGGGCGTGCCGGTCATCATGAACCTCACGGCCATGGACGCCGGGGACGCCAAGCGCGTGGTCGACTTCGCGGCCGGGCTGATCTTCGGCCTGCGCGGTTCGATCGAGAGAGTGTCGACCCGTGTGTTCCTGCTGACCCCCGCCCACACGGAGATCGTGAACGGC